>NZ_JAGPXZ010000367.1:0-5916 GCF_018070305.1 Micromonospora sp. M51
CCTGTGGAAGCTCACCCATCCGGACACGTACGCCACCGATGTGGCTCAGCGCGTTGAGCAGGTGAAAATCCTCGGAGTTCGTCCGGGCCCAGGCCAGGTGCAGGCGGTGCAGGCGCAGCGCCTCCTCGTAGCGCCCGAGCATCATCAGTGCCATGCCGAGATTCGGTAGGACCATCGGTGCCCTGCCGGCGCCGTACCCCTTGTAGTCGCGCAGGCACTCGAAACCGACGGTCACCGATTCGGTCAGGTTGCCACCCCACCAGTAGACGGCCGCGAGATTCGCGCGGTACCGAGCCGTGGCCAGCACGTCCCCCGACTCCGTGGAGAGGGCGACCGCGCGGGTCAGGTAGTCGAGCGATTGCCGGATGTCACCGGTGCGCACGTAGCCGGAGGCGAGATAGTTGTTCATCAACGCCATCGCATAGATGTCCCCGGTCGCCTCCGCGGCGGTCAACGCGTGACGGTGGGTCAGCAGGATGTCCTCGAAGTACCCACGGATGTAGCAGAACCGCCAGAGGGCCCGGGCCAGCCGCCAGGAGTACTCGTAGAAGCCCGAGTCGAGCGCGGACAACACCATCGTCACCAGGTCGGTCCGCTCGGCCTCCAACCAGTCGGCGGTGGGCTCACCGATGGCCGCGACCAGTTCGGGTCGTCCGTAGGGACGGTGCGGGACGCCGAACTTCATCACGCCGGGCTCCAGCGTCTCGGCGGCCGTCAGCGCCGCATCAAGCGTGAAGTCCAACAGTTGGGCCAGCCCGAGCCTTCGATCACTAGCGGAGTCGGTACGGGAGCACAGCTCCGCGGAGTACTGGCGCATGAGGTCGTGTAATCGGTATCGCGCCGAGTCCAGGTCCTCCACCAGGTTGCTGTCGACCAGGTCGTCGAGCGCCTGGTGCGCTTCCGCGATGGTCAGTCCGGTCAGTGCGGCGACCGCCGCCGTGCTGAAGCGGTTACCGGGATACAAGCCCAGGAAGCGAAAGACACGCTTGGTCGAGTCCGGGAGCGGTTCGTAGGAGGCGGCGAAGGCGCCGGTGACGGTGCTCGCCTCCTGCGCCAGGTGGTGCAGCACCAGGGGGTCGCCAGCCATCTGCTCGGCCATCTCGGCCAACCGCCAACCGCGACGGTGGGCGAGCCTGGCACCAGCCAGCCGAATCGCCAGGGGGAGATGCCCACACAGCCGGACCACGTCGGCGGCGGCCGCCGGCTCGGCCTCGACCCGGTCATGTCCGACGCTCAGTCCGAGGAGATCCACACTTTCCTGAGGGCTCAGCACCGGCAGCGTCTGCGAGGGCCCCACATCCGGGTGGGACAAGCGCCGACGCGAGGTCACCAGCACGACGGCGGTCGGCTCGGTCGGCAGCAGGGGCACGATCTGGTCGCTGTTCGCGGCGTTGTCGAGAACTATCACCGATCTCCGCTGAGCGAGTTCCTGTCGCCACAACTCCACTCTGGCGTTCAGGTCGACAGGCACCCCGTTGGCGGGTACCCCGAGTTGTCGCAGCAGAGTGACCAGGGCAGCCGCTGGTTCCACCGGCTTCTTCTCGCCATGCCCGCACAGGTCGATGAAGAGCGCGGCGTCCGGGTACCGGGCGGACAACTGGCGGGCGAGGTGCACGGCGAGGGTGGTCTTGCCGCTACCCGCCATGCCATCGATGATGTGCACGGCTGGCACCCGCTCCTCGACCCGGCGGGTCTCCGCGAGCAGCCCCGACACCACGTCCTCCCGACCGACGAAGTCGGTGACCGCCCGGGGAAGGTGATCCACCGGCCTGGGCCTGGGTGGTTCCGCGGAGGCCACCACGGCCGCGGGGGCGGGCACGTTCGAGGCGGTGGGCGCACTCAGGCCAGTCGGACGGACCGCGGCGCTGGCTTTCGAGAGCGACGCAGCCACGGTGAGGATCGTGCGGTGGAGCGCCTGAAGCTCGGCACCCGGGATGATTCCAAGCTCCTCCGCCAACCTGGCGCGGACCTCGCCGTACGTGGCGACGGCGCCGGCGTGGTCGCCCCGCTCGTACAGCGCTCGGATGAGAAGCACGTACGCGGGCTCCCGGAGGGGGTACCGCACGATGATGTCCCGCAGCAGCGGGATCGCCAGGTCGTCCCGGCCCGATCTCAGCTGCACGTCAGCGAGGAGTTCCATCGCCAACAGCCGCTCCTCCTCGGCGGTCGCGGCGTGCGCGGTGAGCACCGGTCCGAGCGGGATGCCGGCGAGCATCGACCCATGCCATCGCCCGACGGCGCGCCCCAGCAGTTCCAGGGCCTGATCCAGGCGGCCGGCCATCAGCGCTTCCCGTCCGGCGACGCGTTCGGTCTCGAAGAGACACATGTCGACGGATTCCGGCCCCACTGCGAGCCGGTAGCCGCTCTGCTGCCGGACGATGACACCCCGACCGGACTCGAAAGCCTCGAACGTTCGACGCAGATTGGCCGCGTAGGTCCGTACGTTCGCCACCGCAGAGCGCGGTGGGGACTCCGGCCACAGCTCGTCGACCAGGTCGCCCAGGGTCACCAGTTGCCGGGGCTGGACCGCGAGCATCGCGAAGACAGCCTGCTGTTTGGGTGTACCCAGGTGCAGCTTGTCAGCGAGCAGTCGTACTGAGAGGCCGCCCAGAAGTTGAATCTCCACCCGTCCCCCTGCTCCAGCGGGGTATTCAGCCGATCACGCAACGAAGCTTACGGGCACCGGAAGGAACGCCCGACGCCAATCAGTCCGTCGATGCGAGCGCTCCACGGCCATCCACTGTGACGAGGTCGCCGAGTGCAATGCGAACATTGCAAGAACCGTCCGTTGCCTTAGCGTTCTCGACCCTTGCCACGTCACGGAAAGAAGGAACGAAAGCCGCAACTGCTGGCTTCCACACCCGGGCCGCACCTTGGGGCAGCGCCAGGGTCAGCCACGTTCACCGGTCAACGCTTGCGCCGACACTCGACGAGTGGAACTCCTGGCTGAAGCTGGTGAGCGGTTGGCCGAATCGGCGGATGAGTTGCGGCACCGGAGCACCCACACTGAGGGCGCGGTCTAATCGGTCGGCAGGGCTCACGACATTCCGCGACGGAGCGGATGCAGGAGGCGAACATCCCAGCGCTCTCCGCACCGGAACGCAAACAGAATGTCACTTATCAGTACGGGATTAACTAATGTTGAGGATAACGACATTTATCATCCCTAACTAGGGCCAACCCCATTTAAGCTCCATTCGTAGAGAGTCGGCGCCATCGGAGCCCGACAGCCGTACGAAGGAGAGGGTGGGTGAAATGCGCGGAAACGAGTGGGGCTGACATCGGTGCAGGACTTCTGCATCGTCCGGCGATATGGTGCTAGCACGACAGGCGAGGTAATCCAGGAGTTGCGTGGCCTCTTCACAACGACGCGATGACGGGACCGATCGACGGCTACGGCTGATCGTCGGTCTCCTCGTCGTTGCTGCCGCAGTCGTCACGTTCGCCTCCCTGAGGCTCACCTTCCCTGCGGTCGAGGCTCCGACACCAGACGGAGCAACCCTGGTAACGCTGACCGCCATGATCGCCCTGGGTGCGTTCGTCAAGACGCGCGTACGGGTCCGATCCGCGGTGCACCTCATCAGTTGGAGCGAGGCGGCCATCGTCATCGCGGCGGCGATCGCCCCCGTCCCGTGGGTTGCGCTCTGCACCTGCGTCGGGATCGCCATCGCCTCGGCCCGTCTACCACCGATCAAGCTGGCCTTCGGCGTCGGCAAGAACATCCTCGTCGCGGCCGGTGCGGGCCTAACCTTCGCCGTGCTCGACTGGACCTGGCCCGACATGCAGGCCCCGCAGTTGGTGGGGGTCCTGGCGCTCGCGTACCTCCTCGCGTCACTACTCGACGAGCTGCTGGCGATCCCCGTGATCGCGCTCGCCTCCGGCACCAAGATCTCGACCCAGTTCCGCAGCAACCTGGATCTTCGCCTGGCTGGTTACGCGGTCCGGTTCGTGGTGGCGGCACTGACCCTGCTCACCCTCCAGATGGACCCCCGGTTACTGCTCGCCGTCCCACCCCTGGTCCTGAGCCTGCACCTGGCCTACTCCGCGCGCATCCGCGGTCGCACCGAACAGCAGGCGTGGCAGCGGCTGGCCCGCACCACCGACGCGCTCAACGTGGTCGACCTGGACAACGTCCTCACCACCGCCGTCACCCAGGCCGCCGAGCTGTTCTCCGCCGACGAGGTCGAAATCGAGCTGCGCGACGGCGGCCGCACCGTACGCGGGGGCACCGGCGGCATCACCTTCGACGGCCCGACCGGCACCCCCACCGGCGTGGACGGCACCGTCGTCCCCGCGCCGCTGGAAGGCCACGACCGCACCGTCGACGTCGGCATGCTCCGACTGCGCTTCCGCGGCCCGGTGCAACTCTCCGAACGGGAGCAGTACACCCTGCGCACCTTCGCGTCCGCGCTCTGCACGGCCGTCCGCAACGCCCAGGCGTACGCCGAACTGGCCCGGGTGGCCGACGAGCACGCGTACGCGGCCTCACACGACGCGCTGACCGGCCTGGCCAACCGCCGACAACTCCTCGACGAGGGCACCGAGCAGTTGAGCACCCGACACGCCGACGGTGTGACCGCGCTGGTGCTGAT
This sequence comes from Micromonospora sp. M51, assembly GCF_018070305.1. NCBI lineage: Bacteria > Bacillati > Actinomycetota > Actinomycetes > Micromonosporales > Micromonosporaceae > Micromonospora > Micromonospora sp. M51. The sequence continues at coordinate 4,593 of NZ_JAGPXZ010000367.1, forward strand.
CGACCTCAACCACTTCAAAGAGGTCAACGACACGCTCGGGCACGCCGCCGGTGACCAGGTGCTGGTGCAGGTGGCCGACCGGTTGCGCGGCGCGGCCCAGACGACCGACCTGGTGGCCCGCCTCGGCGGCGACGAGTTCGCCGTACTCCTGCGGGGTCTGCCGGCCCCGGCGGTGGCCGCGCACCGGGCCGAGACGCTGCTCGCCGCCCTGCACGAGCCGTTCGAACTGGACGGCATGCGCATCAGCGTCGAGGCCAGCGGCGGGATCTCCGGCGCCCCGTCCAACGGCGGCATGGCCGAGCTGCTACGCCGCGCCGACGTGGCCATGTACCAGGCCAAACGGGCCGGACAGCGGATCGCCACCTACGCCCCCACCCGGGACACCGCCGACCTCGGCCGCCTCACTCTCGGCGGTGACCTGCCCCGCGCGGTCGCCGACCACGAGTTCGTCGTCAACTTCCAACCGATCGTCGACCTGGGCACCGGCGAGGTGACCAGCGCGGAAGCTCTGGCCCGCTGGCACCACCCCGTCCACGGCCTGATCGACCCGCTGCGGTTCCTGGAGGCGGTGGAGCGTTCCGGCCTGCTGCCGGCGTTCGCCGAAGCGATCCTCGACCAGGCGCTGATCGCGGCGGTGAGTTGGCGCGACGCCGGCTTCGACGTACCGGTCGCTGTCAACGTGTCCCCGCGCAGCCTGCTCGACGCACGGTTCCCGGGCTCGGTGCTGGCCCGTCTGCGCGCCCACGACCTCCCACCGGACCGGTTGGTCCTGGAACTGACCGAGACGCTGACCCTCAGCCAACTCGACGTGGTCGACCGGGTGCTCAGCCGGCTACGCGACGAGGGAGTCCGGTTGGCGTTGGACGACTTCGGCACCGGCTACTCCTCGCTGTCCCTGCTCTCCCGGATCCCCGTACACGAACTGAAGATCGACCGGAGCTTCGTGACGACGATGGAGAGTTCGGCGGAAGCCGCCGCCGTTATCCGTTCCACCCTCGACCTGGGACGCAGCCTCGACCTGGACGTGGTCGCCGAGGGAGTGGAGAGCGAACCGCAACGGCGAGCCCTCTGGGAGTTGGGCTGCGTCGCCGGCCAGGGCCACCTGTTCGCCCGACCAATGCCGTCCGGCACCCTGCTCGCGGCGATGCAACGCGGCTCCGGCGGCCGACCGGGCACCCTCGCCGCACCGCTGCACGACGCGGGGGCCGTGATCCGGCTGAGCCAGAACCGCCGCCAGGCCGGCCGCTCCCGACCCGACCGCCTCCCCCACCTGCCCGCCTGAGCAGGCGACGGCCCGGAGCGCGGGCAGCCCGGTCTGCCAGAC
>NZ_JAGPXZ010000368.1:0-5894 GCF_018070305.1 Micromonospora sp. M51
TGAGTTCTACGACCACGCGGTTGCCGCCGCGGACGACGAGCGCCGCCTTCCCCTGGCGCGCATGACCGGGTGGGAGATCAGTCCGTTCGAGCCGGACGGACTTCGCGTGGCGCCGCTGCGGCCGCCGGTGCTCCCCGAGCCGCCGCGGCACGGCGAGGATCCGTCAGACTGCGACGCCTGCCGCAAGCGGGACGAAGGGATCTGGTTCAACGAGCGGTGGCGGCTGACCCGGATCGAGGGTGTGGGTGTCCCGCTGGTGCTCATGCTGTTGCCGCGCGAGCACTACGACATGGCGGACCTGCCCGACGAGTTGGCCGCCGAGCTGGGGTTGTTGAGCACCCGCATCGTCCGCCACGTGCAGGCGCTGCCGCACATCTCACGCGCCCACGTCTACCGCTTCGGCGACGGCGGCGCCCACCTGCACATCTGGTTCTTCGCTCGGCCGGAGGGGCAGGCCCAGTTGTTCGGGTCGTGGCTGGTCGCCTGGGACGACCTGCTGCCGGAGTACCCGGCGCAGGTGGCCGACGCCGACGCCGACGTGGTGGCGGACGCGTTGGTCGAGTCCCACGGCGGGCACCGACTGTCAGACCCGGGGGTTAGCCTGCCGGCATGACGAGCGCTGAGCTGGACGAGCTGATCGTCGCTGACGCCGAGGCGCTGCGCGCCTGGTTGTCGGCGAACCACGCCTCGTCGCCCGGTGTCTGGCTCGCGCTGACCAAAAAAGGCGGCACGGTCACGACGGTGACCTGGCAGCAGGCGGTCGACGAGGGCCTGTGCTTCGGCTGGATCGACGGGCAGGCCCGTAAGCGGGACGAGGGGTCCTCGTGGATCCGGTTCACCCCGCGCCGGTCCCGCAGCTCGTGGTCGCAACGCAACGTGGCGAACGTTGCCCGGCTGGAGGAACAGGGACGGATGCTGCCACCGGGTCGGGCCGCGGTGGATGCGGCGAAGGCGGACGGTCGGTGGGCGGCGGCGTACGCCCCGCCGTCGGAGGCGGAGGTGCCGGCCGACCTCCTCGCCGCGATCGCCGCCGAACCCGCTGCGCAGGCCATGTTCGACGTGCTCACCAAGGCCAACCGGTTCGCCCTCATTCACCGCCTCAACGCGGTCAAGCGGGCGGAGACCCGCGAGCGGAAGATCGTCGACTTCGTCGCCATGTTGGCCCGGCACGAGGCGTTCTACCCGCAGAAGGCCAGACCGTCCTCGGCGGCCGACGCGCCCGGCGCAACAGGCGGCAACTGACGAACCGATTGACTTTCGATAGGTAGCGAGCGAAACTCGATGCATGGTTACTGAGCATCGAGCGGTTGCCGCTCTCAGAGTCTTTCTCGTGGTGCTGTTCGGGGTGCTGGTCGTGTTCCAGACCCTCTCGCTGCCCGGCCAGTTCGCGTACATGGCTGAGCAGTCGCCGCAGGACGCCCACCTGCGCTGGCCGGCGACCGCCGTGACGGTGTTCTGGGTGCTCTGCGTCCAGGTGGTCATCGTCGCGACGTGGCAGTTGCTCAGCCTGGTCAAGAGCGACCGCATCTTCACCGAGGCGTCGCTCAAGTGGGTGGACGCCATCGTGTGGGCCATCGCCGCCGCCTGGGTGGTGCTGGTGGGCGTTTTCCTCTGGGTCGGCTTCAACGCGGACGACCCGGGACTACCCCTCCTGCTCTTCCTCCTGACGGTGGGCGTCACCGTGCTGGGGCTCCTCATGGTGGTGATGCGTGCGCTGCTGCGGCAGGCCACCACGCTGCGCAGCGACATGGAAGCGGTGATCTGATGCCCATCGTCGTCCGCATCGACGTCGAGTTGGCCAAACGCAAGATGAGCGTCGGTGAGTTCGCCGAGCGCGTCGGGCTCACGCCGGCCAACGTGGCGGTGCTCAAGAACGGCCGCGCCAAGGCCGTCCGGTTCAGCACCCTGGAAGCGATGTGCCGGGTGCTCGACTGCCAGCCCGGAGACCTGCTCGAGTGGGTGGAGGAGGAAACCCCATGAGGTACGCCCTGACCGCTGCCGCAGTCTTCGGGGTCGCGCTCGGCATCGCCGCCGTCGTGCTCGGCGGGGCCGACGACTCCCCGGGCCTGCAGGGCATCGGCGTCCTGCTGGTGATCGGCGCGGTGGTGTTCGGCATCCGCAACGTTCGACGCGGCAGCTAAGCATTACAGCTAGCCGCCCGGCTTCGGCCGACCCTCCCGTAATAACGATCAAGTAACGGGCGCGAACCTTTCCCGGTAGGTGGCCTGTCTTGATGGTCGTCGGCCCGCCAGGGCCAGGGGAGGCGTCGGATGAAGCTGGTGTGGAGGCGGGCCCGGGAGGCGCGCGGGTTGCTGATGGCGGCGGTGATCGCTGCCCTCGTCGCCGTCGCGTTGGTCACGGGACTGTCCGACTACAACCGTCGGGCCGTCGACGCCGGGCAGCGGGCTCTCGTCGCCGCCTCGCCCGCCGAGGAGCGCGGCCTACTGGTCAGTGGCTCGGGCGGGCGGGACGCGGCGGAGTTCGCAACCCGGGACAAGGCGGTCCGCGCCGAGTTCGCCACCGGGCTCGGCGGCGTCCCGGTCGCTGTCACCGCCGCCCGGTACGGCACCGGCCGGGAGCTGACCGGCGACCTCGGGCAGATTCCGCGTACCGCCGACGAACCGGTCTTCGCGAGCCTGGCCACGCTCGACGACCTCGCCAGCCACGCCGAGCTGACCAGCGGTGCCTGGCCCCGCCCCGGAGCCAACCCCATCCAGGTGAGCCTGCCCGAGCGGGTCGCCGGCACCCTCGGCCTGACCGTCGGCGAACGCGTCCCGGTGCGGGACCGGGCCACCGAACGACGGGGAGAGTTGGTGCTCGCCGGCACCTGGCGGCCCCGCGACCCGACCGACGCGTACTGGCTGCTGGCCCCCGGCGTGGGAGCGGGCAGCGCCGGTTCCGGCACCTCGTACGGCCCGTTCACGCTCGACCCGGCGGACTTCGCGGCCACCTTCCCGGGCTCCGTGTCGGCGTCCTGGCTCGCCCAACCGGACCTCGGCGGCGTCGACACCGCCGACCTGCCCGCCGTTCGGAAAGCCCTCACCGAGGCGCTGTCGGCAGTGCCCGAGGCTGCCCAACTGGGCAGCTCCGGGCAGGCGGTGACGAAGATGGCGCAGCTGCTGGACCGGATCTCCCGCGCCGACCTGGTGGGTCGCTCGTCGCTGGCCACCCCGCTGCTGCTCATCCTGGTGCTCGGCGGGTACGCGCTGGTGCTCGTCGCCGCGCTGCTGCACGAGGACCGTCGCCCACAGACCGCGCTGCTACGCGCCCGTGGCGCCGCCCGTCGGCAGTTGGCCGGCCTGGCCGCCCGGGAGGCGACCCTGGTGGTCGCCCCGGCGGCCGTGCTCGGTCCGCTGATCGCCGGTGAGGCGCTGCGGTACATCCGGCCCGGCGGGTCGAGTGACCTCTCCACCGCCGGCGGCAACACCACACTGATCTGGGCGGCGGCAGCGGCCACCGCGGCCGGTTGCCTCGTCGCCATGGTCCTGCCGACGCTGCGCGGCGCCGGGACGTACGTCGCGGACATGGCGGCCCGATCCCGCCCGAACCGGGCCGCGAGCGTCCAACGCGCCAGCGTCGACCTGGTGCTGGTGGCGCTGGCCGTGCTCGCCTGGGTGCAGCTACGCCGCTACGCCTCGCCGCTGGCCGGCTCGGGCGGTCGGCTCGGCCTCGACCCGCTGCTGGTCGCCGCCCCCACACTCGGCGTGCTGGCCGGTGCCGTGCTGGCGCTGCGGGTGCTCCCACCGCTCACCCGGTTCGCGGAGCGGTTCGTCGACCGTCGTCCGTGGACCGCCACCATGTTCGGCATGTGGCAGGCCGGTCGGCGTCCGCACGCCGGCCCGGTCCTGCTGCTCGCCCTCGCCGTCGGCGGCAGCACCCTGGCCTGGTCCCTGATCAGCACCGGCGAGCGGTCCCAGGTCGAGCAGGCCGGCTACACGGTCGGCGCCGACATCCGCGTCACCGAACGGGCCGGGGGAGCCCCGCCGACCCGGACCGGTCAGCTCGCCGCGCTGCCGAGCGTGGACCGGGTGCTGCCGGTGTGGCGGGACGAGATCCGGGTCGGCCGGCAGAACCTGCCGGCGACGGTGATCGGCGTCGACCCGACCAGCGCCCCGGGCGTCGTCCGCCTCGCCGACCGCCTCGCCGACGGGTCGGCCTCCGAGCAGTACCAGCGCATGATCGATGAGCGTGCGGCACCAGCGGGTATCGAACTGCCCGCCGGGGCGCGCGCCGTCACCGGCACCGTCCGTACCCCGGTGAGCAACGCCGCCCGGCAGGTCCGGGTCGCGGTGACGCTGCTGGTCACCAGCCCCGACGGGCTCGCGGTACGGTTGCCGGCGACCAACGCCGACGGCGACGGTCGGGCTACCCGGTTCACCGTGCAGCTGCCCGACCTGGGTGGGGCGCGGCTGCGGTTGGCCGGATTCGAGGCCGACGGCGGGCTGGCGGCCGGCAACGCCTACCGACTCGAGCTGGACGATCTGAGCGTGGTCATGGCCGACGGCGCAACCCAGCCCGCCGACCTTGGCGGCGACTGGGTGCTGGCCGCCCCCGGCGAGGCATCCACGCCGGTGCGGACCAACGGCGCCGGGTTCGCCGCCGTCCACGACGTGGAGGTGATTCCCGGCGGGCAGTTCGCGTACCAGCCGCCGACACGGTTCTCCGTCGTGCCGGGCGGGGACAACAAGCCCGTACCGGTGCTGATGACCCCGCAGGTACGCGAGGCGCTGAGCATGAACGTCGGCGACACCGTCGACCTCACCCTCTCCGGGGCGACGTTGCCGGTGCGACTGGTCGGTGAGCTCAGCGCCGTGCCGACCACCACCGCGGCCGGCGTGCTGCTGGACCTGCCCGCGGCGGTCGACGCGCTGATCCGTAGCGACGGGATGGTGCGACCCGTACCGGAATGGTGGATCCGCACCGCCGACGCGAACGCCGCAGCCCAGGCGGCCAGCGAACTCCCGGGCGTCACAGTGCTCAACCGAGAGGCGGCCATCGAGGCGGCCGCCGACGACCCGTACTGGCGCGGCTCCCGTACCGGGATGCTCGCCGCCGCGCTCGGCGCGGTGCTGCTCGCCATCGTCGGCCTGATGGTGGACGTGTGGGCGACCGCCCGGCGACGGCTCGGCGAGTTCGCGGTCCTGCACACCCTCGGCGCCACGCCCCGGCTGATGGCCCGGGCGCTGCTCGCCGAACAGACGTTCCTCGCCGGCATCGGCGTGGGCGTCGGGTTGCTACTCGGCACCGCCGTCGGCGCGACGATGGCCCCACTGGTCATCCTCACCCCGGCCGCCGGCCGGCCGGTCCCCCCGGCGGCGTTCGCGCTGCCCTGGGTGCCGATCGGCCTGACCGCGGTCGGTCTGCTGCTGGCGGCGCTCGCCTTCAGCGCGTTCATCGCCACCGGCATCCGTCAGCGGGTGGCGGCGGCGCAGCTGCGAATCGGGGGAGAACGATGAGCGTCGGGGCAGCCGTCCGGCGGGTCCGGGCGTACGGGGGGCAGTTCCTGCTGTTGGCGGTGCTGACCCTGGTGGTCACGCTGCTGATCAGTGGGGTGCCCCGGCTGGTCAACCGGCTCGCCGAGCAGGGGTTGCGAGCGCAACTCACCAGCGAGCCGGCGGAACGCCGGGACCTCACGTACACCAGCACCATGGCGCCCGCCCCGTCGCAGCGGACCGCGATGGGCAACGCCGTGGAGCGGTTCAACACCCTGGCCGCGGAGATGCCAGAGCAGGTGCGCTCGGCGGTGACCGAGCGGTGGTACAGCGTCGAGACCCAGGCGGCCCGGGTGGTCGGACCGGATCTGGCGGCCCGCAACCTGCTGCTCGACATGGGCCTGCGGGCCATGCCCGACATCCAGGGCGCGGGCACCCTGGTCGAGGGCGCATGGCCGAGCG
>NZ_JAGPXZ010000369.1:0-5879 GCF_018070305.1 Micromonospora sp. M51
AAAGGAATCCCAACCAGCCAAACCAAAAGGCCTGACCAGTCCGGGGTATAAATCATAATTGGCACTGGCTTTACAAGCACCCTGTTGAGTTCTCAAAGAACAACCACACACCAGCCGCAAGCCCCACCTCAGTGGAACCCCGACCGGGGCTTTTCGTTCCGCGCCCCCGCCGCTCTCGCGCCGGGCACTTTTACTACGTTACCTCACCGTCTCTGCCGTGTCAAACCGTGTGTCCCGGTCTGTCATGCTTCGTACGGGTCAGCGCCGGCGCACTCACGCAGCAGCGAACCGCTGCGTCAGGTCGTCGGATTCGGCAGACCGGCCGCTGCGGTGTCCCGCAGTCTCGCCCGGTTCCCTGCCGGTCGTGAACCTTACCCGGTCGGCTTCGCCGCACCAAATCCGCCTCACGGCCGATCCGGCGAGCCCCGCCCGGACCGTGTCCCGCAGGAGTGAACCCCTGCCTGACCCGGTTGCCATCTCGTTTCGGTGCTTCAGGACCTTCGTCCCGTTTGCCCCGTTCCGCGCTGGCAGAGAGAAAGTTACGCGTCTGCGGGTTTGATCGTCAAATCCACGGGTAGCGGCGCGCGTCACATTCGCACGTCCGGGCCGTTTGCTTAGGTCAGGACCGCCGACGCCGGCCGTGGCGTGAGTGCCTCCCGGTCTACGGCGGTCACCCCGGCCACCGGTGGCGCCTGATCGGCGCGAGCGGCGAGGGGAATCAGGACGTCTGCCGCCGCCGGGTGACCAGCCAGGCCCGGACGCCGAGAACGCCGGCGGTGGTGCCGATCGCCAGCGACGCGGCGATCAGCAACGCGTGCACCCACAGGAAGCTGGTGGCCGGGCCGTCGGCCACCGTTCCGGACGCCCAGGACCGCGGGTCCTGCCAGATGGCCACCGCGAACCTCGGCCAGATCACCCAGGTCCAGACGCCGACTCCGACCAGGAAGAGGCTCCACCCTCGCGACAGCACCATGGCAGCCGAGTATGCCAGCGCACCTGCTCAGCGGCCCGCCGCCGGCAACGCGAACGCGCTGACCCACCCCGGCGGGCGCGGCCGGCGCAGGGCGCTGACTGTTTCCGGCCGCGGCGGGATGGGCACTGCGAAGGGGGACAGCTGAGGACCGTCCCCTGGAGGTGCCCCATGCAACCCTCGACCTTCAACCCCTGGGCCTGGCGTGACCCGTCCGCCCTGGCCGGCGGCTACACGCAGACCACACCCTCGGTCACCCCTGGGCAGGATCAGGGAGGGCACGACGGCCCGGACGCGCCCGGCCCGGGCACCCCGGTCGACCTGGTGGGCTATCAGGTGCAGGCGAGCGATGGGCAAATCGGCACCATCGACGAGGCGAGCGACGCGGCGGACGCCGCGCACCTGGTGGTGGACACCGGGCCGTGGATCTTCGGGCAGAAGGTGCTGCTGCCAGCCGGGACGGTGACGCGGGTGGATCACCAGGAACGTGTCGTGCACGTCGACCGGACCCGACAGCAGATCAAGGACGCACCACCGTTCGATCCGGATTCGGCAGACCCGGAGTACCGGGACCGCGTCGGCACCTACTACGCCGACAGCTACCTTCCCCCTCCCGGCGCCATCCCACGGGTAATCTGAGGCCGTGGTCCGGACGGGCAACTGCGCATCCGAGGCTGTCGACCCGGTCGACGGCCTCGACCTCGGTGCCGTGCCCCAGACCCCGACCAGCTCCGGCGACGGCCGTGAGCAACTTCTGAACGTCCTCCGTGCCGGTGGTCTGCGGTTCCGCGCCGGCGCGCGATGGCGGACGACTCGCTGAGTCGATTCCGCTGACCGACCTGGGCTGAGACAGCCCTGGTCGGCGCGCGCCCGTGCGTGACCCACCTTCGGATAACGAGAGGCACCACCATGTCCGTCGCACGAATGCTCACCGGTGACCGGCCCACCGGCCGTCTGCACCTCGGCCACTACGTCGGCAGCATCGCCAACCGGGTACGGCTGCACCAGCGTTACGAGAGCTTCTTCATCATCGCCGACCTGCACATGCTCACCACTCGCAACCGCCGCGAGGACATCGACCAGGTCTCCGGCAACGCCCGCGAGATGGTGACCGACATCCTCGCCGCCGGGGTCGACCCGGACCGGGCAACCTTCTACCTCCAGTCGGCGATCCCCGAGGTCGGCGATCTCAACACCCTCCTGCAGAACCTGGTGACAGTTCCCCGGTTGGAACGGGTGCCCTCACTCAAGGACATGGCCCGCGACGCCGGCAAGGAGGAGATGCCGTACGGGCTGCTGGGTTACCCGGTGCTCCAGGCCGCGGACATCCTCTGCGTCAAGGGGGAGGTGGTCCCGGTCGGCCGGGACAACGCCGCTCACGTCGAGGTGACCAGGGAGATCGCCCGGCGGTTCAACCACCTGTACGGACCGGTCTTCCCGGTGCCCGAGCTGATCCCGGCGGACACGCCGAGCCTGGTGGGCACCGACGGCGCGGCCAAGATGAGCAAGAGCCGGGGCAACACCATCGCGCTCTCCGACGACGCGGCGACGGTGCGTCGCAAGGTGCTCGGCATGTACACCGACCCGAACCGGGTACGGGCCGACGTGCCGGGCACTGTGGAGGGCAACCCGGTGTTCGCGTACCACGAGGTTTTCAATCCGGACCGCGACGAGGTCGCCGACCTGGCCCGGCGTTACCGGGCCGGGCGGGTGGGTGACGTGGAGGTCAAGGAACGGCTGGTCGTCGCGCTGGAGGGGTTCCTGGCGCCGATCCGACAGCGTCGGGCCGAGATCGAAGCTGACCGGGGTCTGGTCGACCGGCTGATCGTCGAGGGCACGGAACGGACCCGCCAGGAGGTACGCCAGACAGTGCTCGAGGTGCGCCGGGCGATGGGGCTGACCGGCGCGTACCAGCAGGTGCGGCGGCGGGCTGAGCGCAGCCGACGCCGGACAGAAGCGGCAACCTGACGCCGGGCGGCGCTGAGCGAGGAGACCGGACGAAGCGCCGAGCGAAATGGCGCAGAATGCCAGGATGAGGAGGATCTCGGATATTCGTCCGGTGCCTACGGGGGTGACGCACCGGACCACGATGTTCGAGATCTTCTTCGACCTGGTCTTCGTCTTCGCACTCACCCGGGTCATCACGTTCATGGCGGGGTCGCCGGGCGCGCTCACCCTGGCCCAGGGGCTGCTCCTGCTGCTCCTGCTGCTCTACTCCTGGTCGCCGTACATCTGGGTGGGAAACCTGGTCCGGGCGGACGTCGGCCCGGTCCGCGCCGCCACCCTGGTCGCGATGGCGGCGATCTTCGTGGCCGCGCTGGTGATGCCGGACGCGTGGCAGCAGAGCCCGGAACTGTTCGACGCGCCGCTGACTCTCGCGCTGGCCTACGTGGTGGGCCGGGCCGTGCAGTTGGTGATTCTGTTCTGGGCGAGCGCGACGAACCCCGCGCTGCGCTCGACGCTGAGGTTCTTCACGGTGCCGGTCGTGCTGGGCTGGGTTCCCTTGATCATCGGCGCCCTGCTCGGCGGTGCGGCCCAGACGGCGCTCTGGACAGTGGCGTTTCTGCTGAACATCGGCGGTGCCCGGATCGCGTCCGCCTTCCGGCCGTGGCAACTGCGCAGCGTGGACCACTTCACCGAGCGGTACGGCCTGGTGCTGATCATCGCGCTGGGTGAGTCCCTGATCTCCGCCGGCGCGGGCCCCAGGGCGATGGCCCCGGTCGGCCCCGCGCTACTGGCCGCACTGCTCGGCCTCACCAGCACGGTCTGCCTGTGGTGGCTCTACTTCGATCGGCTGGCGTCCACCGCCAGCGAGGCCGTCAGCAGCGTGCCGGGTGAGCGACGGGCCAGCGTGGCCGGCGACGCGTACGGCCTCGCGCACTCCACGCTGATCATCGGCGCGATCTACGTGGCGCTCGGCATCGAGGAGGTGATCGCCCACCTCACCGGGGAGTCGGCGCATCCGGGTCGCCTCGGGTGGGAGGCAGCGACAGCGCTCTACGGCGGCACCGCCCTCTACCTGCTCAGCAGACTTGTCTTCCGACGGCTGACCGTCGGCACGGTGGTCCCGACGCAGGTCGTCGCCGCGCTGCTGCCGCTGCCCCTGCTGCCGATCGGCCGGTCCCTGCCGCCACTGGCGGCGCTCACAGTGCTGACCGCCTTCCTGATCGGCGTGACCTGGTTCGAGCGACGGATGGACCGACGCGACGAACGATCCGACCCGGCGCGGCCACGCCTGCGGTGAGCGGAGCCGGGCAGAAAAGGTTGCCGGGCCGTGTCGATATCCGCGGTCACCGTTCGTCGTCATGCTGTACGGCGACACCGCCGCACCGAGAGGAGCCAAAACGTGAAGTACATGCTGCTGTTCATGAGTCCCATGGTCGACGGAGAGGTCGTCGACAACGGGTGCAGCTTCGAGGACTGGATCCGCTACGACCGCGAGATGAAGGACGCCGGAGTCTGGGTCTCCGGGCACCCGCTACAGGACCTGACCACCTGTACGACAGTGCAGGTGAGCGCCGGTGGCGAGCGCACGATCACCGACGGGCCGTTCGCCGAGACCCGTGAGCTGCTCGGTGGGTACGACGTCATCGACGTGCCGGACCTCGACGCCGCGCTGGAGTGGGCCGCCCGCAGCCCCGGGGCCGCCGGTCCCGGATCGGTCCAGGTCCGTCCGATCGCCGAGATCGACGTGCAGGTCTGAGCGTGCCGGATGAGAGGGCAGCCGTCGGGTCGTCGGTGGAGGCCGTGTTCCGGGAGGAGCGCGGCCGACTGCTCGCTTCGCTCGTGCGCCGCTTCGGCGACCTCGACCTGGCCGAGGAGGTCGCCTCCGAGGCCATCGAGGCGGCGCTGACGCACTGGCCGACCGACGGCGTCCCGAGCCGGCCGGGCGCCTGGCTGCTCACCACTGCCCGGCGTCGGGCCGTGGACCGGTTGCGTCGTGACCGGGTGCTGGCCACCCGGCTCGCCGTGCTCCGGGCGGAGGCCGAGCGGGCCGATCACGCCCCGCCCGCCGACGCGGACCGTGACCTGCCCGACGACCGGCTGGCGCTCTTCTTCACCTGCGCGCACCCGGCCCTGGCCGCGCCGGACCGTGCCGCGCTCACAGTGCGGTTCCTGGCCGGCCTCACCACCGCCGAGGTCGCGCGGGCCTTCCTGGTGCCGCCCGCCACCATGGCCCAGCGACTCGTCCGCGCCAAACGGAAGATCCGTGACGCACGCATCCCGTTCCGGGTGCCGGGCGACGACGAGCTGCCCGGCCGTCTGCCCACCGTGCTCCAGGCCGTCTACTCGATCTTCACCGAGGGGTACGCGGCCAGTTCCGGCCCGGATCTGCAACGGATCGACCTGGCCGAGGAGGCCATCCGGCTGGGCCGGATTCTGCGCCGGCTGCTGCCCGCCGAGCGGGAGGCCGCCGGGCTGCTCGGCCTGATGCTGCTCGTCCATGCCCGGCGCGACGCGCGTACCGGGCCGGACGGGGCCATGATCCTGCTCGACGACCAGGATCGGGGGCGCTGGGACCGTCAGATGATCGAGGAGGGGCGCGGCCTGGTGGTGGTCGCGCTGACCGGCCGAGCGCCCGGGCCGTACGCGGTGCAGGCCGCCATCGCCGCGCTGCACGACGAGGCTCCCGACGTGGCCAGCACCGACTGGCCGCAGGTGGTGGCGCTCTACGACGTGCTGCTCGGCCTGGTGCCCTCGCCGGTCGTCGCGCTGAACCGGGCCGCCGCGGTGGCCATGCGGGACGGACCGGAGGCGGGGTTGGCGCTGCTCGACGAGTTGGCCGACGATCCGCGCCTGCGCGGCCACCATCCCTATCCGGCGGCTCGGGCCGATCTGCTGCGCCGGCTCGGCCGGTACGACGAGGCCGCGGCCGCGTACCGCAGCGCGTTGACGTTGGTCGGCACCG
>NZ_JAGPXZ010000037.1:0-16929 GCF_018070305.1 Micromonospora sp. M51
CGTCAGCGCGGTCCTGCTGTTCCAGCTCTACTTCCAGCGCGTCCAGCGGATCCTGGCCCCACCGAGCGTCACGACCGTGGAGAGGGTCCGCTCCGGCACCTCCACCTCGTACACGCACCTGGTGATGGTGGCCGGGGTGGTGTTGGTCTCGACCGGCACCTCGATGGTCATCGCTCGGCCGTCCGGTCACACCCCGGTGGATGTGATGGTTGCCATCCTCGGCGGCCCGGCGCTGTTCCTGCTCGGCAGCGTGCTGTTCGATGCCGTGGTGACGGCCCGGATTCTCTGGTCCCGGGTGCTGGCGATCGTGCTGCTGGCGGGCGTGTTGCTGGGCGCGCTTGTCGCGCCCGGCGCGTTCCGGCTGCCGCCGTTGACAGTCCTGGTGGTGGCGAACCTGGTCCTGCTGCTCACCCTGGCCGGGGAAGGCCTGGCTGCACGGCGCAGACCGGCCGAGGTCACCACGGCGGCCCGATGAGAGGTCGCCCCACCGGCCGCGCGGAGTCTCACCCCAGCATCGGCGGCGCCGGGGTACGGGTGTGTCGTCGGGTGCTGGCCAGGTTCGCCACGGCGATCAGGGCCAGCACGATCATGGCGAGCAGGGCGACCAGGATCGGCGGCAGCACGGGCGTGGCCGGCGCCAGGCACCCCAGCAGCACCACGCCGGCCAGCCGGGAGCGCGAGATGCGTCCGAACACGGTGAAATCGAGGAGGCCCCGGCCGAGCAGGTACAACGCGGGGCTGCCGAGGATGACAGCGGCCCACGACGGCGGGGTCTCACCCAACGGTCGATTCACCACGAGGTCGCTGGTGACCGCCGCGCCGGCGATGCCGGCCACCATGATCAGATGGGTGATCGCGGCGGACTGGGTGAACAACGCCGGGTCGGTCGACCGGACGATCGCGTCGGTCAGCAGCTCACCGGCGCGGTAGATGTAGATCCGCCACATCAGCACCACCGTGCTGAACACCACGAGCAGCGCCCAGGCGCTCTCCAGCGTGTACTCGCTCCTGCTGAAGGTCGTCCCGGTCACGAAGATCGACACCCCGAGCGCGATGATGACGAACTGCCGGTAGCGCTCGGCCACCCGCGCGTGGACCAGCCGCCAGTCCCGGGGTCGTGAGCGACCGATCCGGGGCAGCGGCCAGCCGCACACCGCCCCGACGGACTCGACGACGACCGCGATCTCCCAGATCGGCAGCTGGCCCGAGCCGCCCACGAGCGCCCCGCCGATCCATCCGACGGCGGTGATGGACTGCCTGGTCTGGATCCGGATCGTTGAACGCCGCGGGGGCCAGCCCTTCGAGACGACAACGGCGTAGTAGGCGGTGGTGCTGAGGGGAATGATCACGAAGGTGATCGCGAAGAGCAGCGCACGATCGCCGTACGCGTCGGCCGCGGTCGCCGCCAACAGCAGACTGGCCGCCGCCACCCAGATGAGATGCCCCTGCCCTGATGGACGGGTCAGGTCGATGGTGTCCGCCGTCCACACGGTGAGCGCCCAGATCATCGTGAACGCGAGCAGCAGCACCAACGCCTCGGCGAGGCCCGTCCAGGTCAGGTCGTTGGCGAGCATGTTCGCCAGGGTGACCAGCGCGAAGACGTAGACGAGGTCGAAGAAGAGTTCCAGAAACGCCGGACGTTCCAGGTCCGGATCGGCGGGTGCCGCTGCCGTGGCGCCGCCGTCCGTTGCCATCGACATCGCGCTCCACCCGGCCTCCACCGCACGCCCCCAAAGGGGACAATACGGGCAACGGCTCGGGCTCGGCCCTGTCATCCGTTTCTTACCGTCCGCCGGTCACCCCGACACTGGCGTGTCGTCCCGGCGGCACGGGACGGTCAGGTGACGTCCCGGCGCAGGGGCAGCAACACGGCGATCGCCGAGGCGGCCACCGCGTACGCGGTGAGCAGGAGAGCCCCGGCCGCCGGTGGGAGGAGGTGGACGGCGCCGCTGCCGAGTTCCGCGGAGATGGCGTCGGCGACGTAGGTGAAATCGGTGAGCGCGGCGGTGGCTCCGCCGGGGAGGATCGGGTACAGCGTGTTGACGCCCGGGATCATCATCAGCACCGGCTCCCCCACGTACAGATAGCCGGTCACGACACACAGCGCCGCGATCTGGTGGTGGACGAGGGCGCCCACCCCGGCCCCGAGGAGCAGGTAGACCACCATCGCGACGGCGATACGGCCGAGCAGCGCCAGCACTGTGGTGGCTGGCAGACCGAGTGCGACGCCGCGGGCGGCGGCGACGGCGAACAGCGCCACCGCGGCGGTGCCCGCGAGGACGAGCCCATAGGCGAGACCGACCACCGCGTACGTGGCGAGTTTGGCGGCGAGCACCCGCCCACGGCGCGGCGCGAACAGGAAGGTGACCGCGGCGGTGTGGTGTCGGTGCTCGGAGGTGACCGCGAGGGCCCCGGCTGCGGCCGGCACGAACGCGGTGTAGCCGAGGATGCCGAGGATCGCGCGGAGGCCGGCCTCGGTGTCCAGACCGGGCATCGGCGGGTCGAAGTTCTCCGGCCCCGCCAGCGCCATGGCCCCGAACATGCCGCCGCCCAGCGCAGCGGCGGCGAGCAGCAGGCCGCCCCACATCCGGGTGGCCAGCAGCCTGCGGAACTCCGCTCTGATCAGGAGGTTCATCAGCTGACCGCCTTGTCCCTGGTGAGGTGGAGGAAGAGTTCTTCGAGGCTGGTGGTCTCGACGACCAGCTCGTGCACCCGCACGTGATGGGCGGCGGCGAGGTCGGCGAGGCCCGGCGCGTCCAGCCCCCGTACCCGCAGCCGGTCGGGCCCGGCGGCTTCGACGTGCGGTGCCGGGCCGCCGTTGGCGGGGCCGGCCGTCAGGACGGCAGCGAGCGCGGCCGCGTCGGGTGAGGTGACCAGCACCGCCGGCGGGCCGGCGAGCTGGGAACAGGGCCCGGCGGCGACGAGTTCGCCACGCCGGATCACCACGACGTCATCCACGAGCTGCTGGATCTCGCCGAGCGCGTGGCTGGAGATCAGGACGGTACGGCCCTCGTCGGCGAACTGGCGCAGGAAGCCGCGTAGCCATGACACGCCCTCCGGGTCCAGGCCGTTGCCGGGCTCGTCCAGCAGCAGGACGCGGGGGTCGCCGAGCAACGCTGTGGCGAGGTTGAGCCGCTGCCGCATGCCCGTGGAGAATCCTCGGGTGCGCCGGTGTGCGGCCTCGGCGAGGCCGAGCATGTCGAGCAGGTCGGTGACGCGGCTGTCCGGGTATCCGCCCATCGCGGCGTAGACGCGCAGGTGGTCACGGGCGGTGTGTCCACTGTGGAACGCGTTGGCGTCGAACACGGCGCCGACCGTGCGCGACGGCCGGGCCAGTTGGCCGTACGTCCGCCCGCCGATCGTGGCGGTGCCACCGGTCGGCGACACCAGCCCGGTCATCATGCGCATCGTGGTGGTCTTGCCGGCGCCGTTCGGGCCGAGGAACCCGGTGATCACGCCGGGTCGCACGGTGAAGCTCAGATCACGCACGGCGGTGACGTCACCGAAGCGCTTCGTCAGGCGCGACACCTCGATCGCGAGGTGGTCGCCGGTCACGCGCGGGCCGCCATGGCACGGGTGATCGCCTCCACGAGGCCCGGCGCGGCGGGGCTGGAGAGCACCACCTCGTCGAACTCGCCGTCGACCGCCGCCCGGTCCAGAACGAGGTGCAGCCCTGGTTCCGCCCGGCGGGCCGCCACGAGCTGCCGAGGACCGCCGTACAGGCCCCACACTCCGATCTTGGCGAAGCCGGACACCACGTATCCGCGGCGTGCGCCACGGGCCAGGCGGAGCGGGCTGTCCACCAGGGCGACGTGCCGCACCGCGGTGAGGGGCGGTGCGAACCGCTCCCGCCCGACCCAGACCCGCTCCCATCCGGTGAATCGAATGTCGATCACATCGTTGGTCACCATGACCGATGCCATCAGTCTTCCCCTCTCGTCGTGTCGGAGTCGTCAGTCGACGCGGGTGCGCGCCTGTCGGCCGTCGGCAGATCGGTGGGCAGCAGGACGGTCGCCAACAGTCGCGGTATCCGCCCGCCGCCGGGTTGGTTGCCGAGCAACGGGCCCACCAGTGCGTTGAGCCCGGCGGCGAACTCGCCCAGTTCGGCGTCGGTGAGGTGCAGCACGAGTTGCTGGTAGCCCACGCCGTCGGCGGTGAAGTCGATCCGCTCCCGGGTGAGATAGCGGGAGAACTCCGACAGCAGGCTCGACATGAACGCCGTGAAGTAACGGGCGTGGTCCTCCCGCGTAGCCGTGGCGAGGGCCGCAGGGTCGAGCGTCGCGCCGCGCGCGGGCAACGCGTACACCCGCTCGACGGCACCGCGCACCCTGCGTTCATCGATCACCTCGACCAGCCCGGCCTTGACCAGGATCGCCAGGTGCCGGTACATCGTGGCCTGGGGGACATCGGGCAGCAGCTCAAGCAGGCCCTGCGTGGTCAGGCGGGTGCCCGCGACCGCACGCAGGATCCGGATCCGCACCGGGTGCAGCGCCAGGTCCGCCCAGCGTTCTCTCGACATCTCCACGCCCGAACGTTATCACTATTGATAGTGATAACAAAGCGTGGCGTTCCACCCGGGTGGCCCTTCGGCCCTCGATGTCAGCTACGGGTGGCGAGACGCCGGCGGACCTTGTCCCGGATCGACTCCGGCAGGTCGGGTGCCTCCAGCAGGCGGGGCAGCAGCTCCGGCTCCAGGGTGGTGGCCCGGAACACCTCACCGATGGTCACCCCGTGCGCGGGCCGGTCCACCACGTCGACCGGGTCACCCGGCCCCACCTCCCCCTCGCGAAGCACCCGCAGGTAGGCACCGGGCAGCGCCCGGACGGTGAACCGCTTGATCAGATCCGGTACGCCCCAGAAGCCGGCGAAGGTGGCGCACGGCGTTCGCGGCTTGGTCACCTGGAGCACTGCCGATCCGACCTGCCACTGCTCACCGATCACCGCGCCGGTCAGGTCCACCGCGTACGTGGTGAGGTTCTCGCCGAAGCCGCCGGGCCCGATACCGCGCCCCAGTTCGGTGGCCCACCAGGCGGCGTCCTCTTCCGCGTAGGCGTAGACCGCCTGGTCCTCGCCCCCGTGGTGGGCCCGCTCGCCGATGAAGTCGCCAACCACCCCGTCGACGCGGAACAGCACAGGCGAGTCCACCGACCGCTTGTCGATGCCGCTGCGCCCGCTCGCGTCGCCGGCCCACTCCGCCTCGGTCACCACGCCGAGGTTCACCGCTGCCACCCTGCCCGTCATGACGGTCAGCCTAGCGGGGGCCGGCAGGGTTGACCCGCCCTCAAGATCGTCTACCGGTACCCGGGGCGACCCTCAGCCCTTGACGGCGCCGGCCACCAGACCGGAGACCATCCGACGCTGCACCAGCAGGAAGAAGATGATGACCGGCAGGGTGAACAGGGTGGACGCGGCCATCACCGGACCCCAGTTGGTGTCGTCGCGACCGAAGAAGAAGGTCATCGCCACCGGCAGCGTGTAGCTGCCCTGGTCGTTGATGAACGTCAACGCGAAGATCAGCTCGTTCCACGCGGTGATGAAGGAGAAGATGCTGGTGGCCACCAGGCCGGGCGCGACCAGCGGGAAGAGCACCCGGCGGAAGGTCTGGGCCCGGCTGGCCCCGTCGATCGCCGCCGCCTCCTCCAGCTCCTTCGGCACCGCCGCGACGAAGCCGCGCAGCATCCAGACCGCGAACGGCAGCGAGAAACCCAGGTACGTGAGGATCAGGCTGGGCAGGGTGTTGTAGAGCCCCAGCCGCTGGATCATCAGGAACAGCGGGATGACCAACGCCTCCAGCGGGATCATCTGCACCACCAGCAGCATGATCAGAAAGCTGGTCCGCAGCTTGAAGCGGAACCGGGCCACAGCTGTCGCGGCGAGCAACGCCACCAGACCGCTGAGCACCACCGTCGAGACGGCGACGAGTGCGCTGTTGAGGAAGAAGTCGAGGAAGCTGACACCGGGGATCAGGTTGCCGGTCAGGATCTCCCGGTAGTGCTCAAGCGTCGGGTGGGTCGGCACCGGCTGCGGGGTGGCCGAGAAGATCTCTCTGCTCGGCTTCAGCGAGGTGGAGATCATCCAGTAGACCGGGAACGCCGCGAAGAGCGCGACCAGCAGCCCGGCGCCGTTGAGGGCGACCTTCTTCACGACTCGTCCTCCTGCCTGAGCACCATGCGTACGTAGAAGCCGGTGACCACCAACAGGATCAGCGTGAGGATGACCGCAATGGCCGCGCCGAGCCCGTACTTCGGCGGCGGAGAGAATGCTTCGGCGTACGAGTAGATGGCGAGCATGAACGTCGGCCGGTCCTGGGTGCCGCCGGCCAGCACGAACTGCTGGGTGAAGACCTTGAAGTCCCAGATCGTGGAGAGCACGATCAGGATTCCGAAGACCGGGCGCAGCAACGGAAAGGTGATCTTCCAGAAGACCCGCCACGGGCTGGCGCCGTCCACCCGGGCCGCCTCGTGCAGCTCACTCGGCACGCTCTTCAGCCCGGCGAGCACGCTCACCGCGATGAACGGGAACGAGTGCCAGACCACCACCAGCGTGAGGATGGCGAAGAAGAGCAGTGGCGAGTTGAACCAGCCGTAGCCGGTCCAGTCGCTGCGCCCGAACAGGCCGTTCGAGAGCCCGTCCGGCAGCGCGTTGAACAACCAGGTGACCAGGCCGCTCGTATCGTCGAAGATCCACTTCCAGACGATGGTGCCGGTCAGCGCCGGCGTGGCCCAGGCGAGCATCACGCAGCTCGCCACGAACGTCGCCATCTTGCGACCGAGCCGGTTGAGCAGCAACCCCACCAGGGTGCCGAGCACCATCGTGAGCAGCACGTTGGCCGCGGCGAACAGCACCGTGTTGCGCAGCACGGTCAGGAAGAACGGATCGGAGAGAATGTCGGTGTAGTTGCCGAGCCCCACCCACGGCCACTCCCGATCGCCGCGTAGTTGCCGGACGCTGTTCAGCCGGTAGAAGGACATCACCACCACCTGGCCGAGCGGCCAGAGCAGCAGCACCCCGATGATCAGCAGGGCGGGCAGGAGCAGCAGGTAGGGCAGGCGGTCCACCCGGCGACGGCGCCGCGCGGGGGTGTCCCGCGCGGCGGCCGTCTCCGGCACCTCGGTCAGCGTGCTCACTTGGCGTTGAGGATGCTTTCCATCTCGGTGGCCGCGTCGGCGGTGGCCTTCTCGACCGTCTTCTGACCCTTCATCACCGAGCTGTTCATCGCCTGGGTCACCGTCTTCGTCCGGCTGACCTCCACCCACTTCGGGGTGAGCGGCGTGAGCTTGGTGTTCTGCATCGTGGTGGCGAACGCCGCCATCACCTTGTCGTTCGCGTACGCGTCACCGGACACCAGATCCTGGTAGACCGGGAAGAAGCCGAGGCTGCTCGCGAAGCTCTGCGCGTTCTTCTTGTTCAGCAGCACGGTCAGGTAGTCCCAGGCCAGGTCCTGCCGCTCGCTGTCCTTCCAGATCGCCACGTCCGAGCCGCCCGCGAAACCGGGCGCCGCCTTGCCGTCCGGGCCGGGGATCGGGAACGTACCCCAGACCTTCTCGATCTCGGGGTTGTCCTTCTTGATGGCACCCTGCTGCCAGCTGCCGGCGAAGGCCATCGCGGCCTTGCCGGTGGCGAACTGGGTACGCGCGTCGATCTCGTTCCAGCCCGCGGCGGCCGGCGGGGCCACCTTGTGGACGGTCACCAGGTCGGTCCAGAACTTGACCGCCCGCTGCGCCTCCGGCGTGGTGTAGCCGGACTTCCAGGTGCCGCCCTGGTTGCTGGCGATCTCACCGCCGGCTCCCCAGAGGAAGGAGTAGAAGGGCAGCTCGGAGTTGCCCGGCAGGGCGATGCCGTAGGTGCCCTTCTTCTTCGCCTGCACGGCCTTGGCCACGCTGACCAGGTCGTCCCAGGTCTTCGGGGGCTGCACGCCAGCCTCGGCGAACCAGTCGGTGCGGTAGTAGATGGCCCGCACACCCGCGTACCAGGGCACGCCGTACTGCTTGCCGTCGAGCTGCGCGTTACGCACCAGGTCGGGCAGCAGGTCCTTGCCGTCCGCCCAGCCACCCATCCGGCTGCTCACGTCGGCGAGCGCCTCCTGGGCGGCCCACCCCTGGGTCTCGGTGTTGCCCAGCTCGGTGATGTCCGGTCCCTCACCGCCGGCGAGCGCGGCCTGGAACTTCTTGGGCGCCTCCAGCCAGGGGATGTACTGCACGACCACATCGGTGTCGGGATGCTTCTGACGGAACTCGGCCTCGACCCCGTCGAGGAAGGAATTCTGCGCGTCCCCGCCCTCGCCCATCATCCAGACCGTGAGCTTGCTGTCGTCGGCCGCGTCGTCGCCGGAGCCCCCACAGCCGGTCAGCACCATCGCGGCCGAGGCCACCATGGCGGTGACCGGGGCCAACCGCTTCCACCTGTTCACGCCACTTCTCCCCTCGCGCCGCCTGGAACTAACCTTCTCCGCCGCACCCTAGTACGGAGAATTCCTTTACGACAGTGGGTGGCGCTGGCCGAAGCGTGGCGAACGTACCGCAGCGCCCCACCGGCGGGCACTCCGACGTCGGGCCAAAGTTGGGCGCTTCAACACGAAAGAGCGCCCGGCGTGGCCGGGCGCTCTTTCGTGTCGTGCTGTCCCACCGGTGGTGGGGGTGTTACCAGATGATGCCGGGTCGTTATCGGGTGATGCTGCGGCGGCGACCCACGCCGGCCACCAGCGCGACAGCGATCGCGGCCACCACGACCTGCACCAGCAGCTCGCCCCAGTCGACACCGCTGGTCTCGGTCGCGATGCCGATGGCCCGCGCCAGGACAGTGCCCAGCAGCGCCGCACCGACACCGATCAGCAGGTGCAGCCAGATCGGCATGTTCTGCCGGCCCGGAACGACCAGACGGCCGAGCGCGCCGACGATGAGACCAACAACGATCGCAGTGATGATGCCCCACACGGTGAGCTCCACGGCCACCCTCCTTCAAGAATGTCTGACACACGGTGCGTGTGCTTCCTGTCGTGACCGTTAATTGCCCGACCCACCCAAATTCCAAACCGACTTCACTCACCAAACGATCACGATCTGGCCGACAGGAGCACGTTCCACCGCCCGCGACCACTGGCCGCGTTCAACAAGGGGTCGCCGCATTCGGCGGTGTCGTCGTTCGACGGAGCTGGCAGAGATCTTGGACAGTTTCCGTTCAGTCTGAACGGAAACTGTCCAAGATCTCTCGATACGGGGCTGCGGCGTGCCAGTGCGGCGACCCGGAACCCCCGGCTCCCCCGGGAACCGAAACGATGACCGCGGTCCGGCTCGCCGCACGCCTGGCAAGTCGCCAGCAGACTCGGGAGGCTGCGCCGCGTAGACCGCGAGCTGCACGCCGCGGACCTTCGGCCGCACAGACAGACATCGGGCCGCCTGCCGAAACGTCGGGCGGAGGCCGTCGCGACGGTACGAAGACGGCGACGCCCACCCGTGGCGGGCGGAACGTCGATGGGCGCCCGACCTGTCGGCCGGGCGCCCATCGATGGTGTCGCTGGTAAGGGTTGGTGCCGTGGTGTTACCGGGTCACGCGGCGGCGGCCACCCACACCGGCCACCAGCGCGACAGCGATCGCCGCGACCACGACCTGCACCAGCAGCTCGCCCCAGTCGACACCGCTCGTCTCGGTCGCGATGCCGATGGCCCGCGCCAGAACGGTGCCCAGCAGTGCCGCACCGATACCGATCAGCATGTGCAGCCAGATCGGCATGTTCTGCCGGCCCGGAACGACCAGACGGCCGAGCGCGCCGACGATGAGACCAACAACGATCGCAGTGATGATGCCCCACACGGTGAACTCCACGGTCGCCCTCCTTCTAAGAATGTCTGACACACGAGCTGTGTGCTTCCTGTCGTGACGGCTAAGTGCCCGGCCCCCCGAAAACCCAAACCGACTCACCCCGAAGAAGAGCGTCGTCCGTCGATGCTCCAGCGGCGCGTCGATTGGCCCGTGGTTGCGTCCACACAGGTAGGAGGCGGTTTCGTCGACCCACCGACCCGACGACAGCGACGGAAAAAATTGCCGCACCGACGGTCGCACCGCCGCACCACAGCGTCGAGCCCCAGCACCCCAACATCCCGCGCCACAGCGCCGACGCTCCCAGCACGAAGCACCCCGCACTCCGCGCCCCGCCCCGCGGCCCGCGCCAGTGGAGACGGTGCCGACGCCGACGCCCACACCACGCGGGGCGACCGGGACGCCCTGAAACGCGACGCGCCCGGGCGTGTGACACCCGGGCGCGTACAGCGTCGTGAACTACTTCTTGCCGGCGGCCTTGCCGTCGCCGGAGTCGGAGGAGAGGGCGGCGATGAAGGCCTCCTGCGGCACCTCGACCCGGCCGACCATCTTCATTCGCTTCTTGCCTTCCTTCTGCTTCTCCAGCAGCTTGCGCTTGCGGCTGATGTCACCGCCGTAGCACTTGGCGAGCACATCCTTGCGGATCGCCCGGATGGTCTCGCGGGCGATGACCCGGCTGCCGATGGCCGCCTGGATCGGCACCTCGAACTGCTGGCGCGGGATCAACGTGCGCAGCTTCGCGGCGATGGTGACCCCGTAGTTGTACGCCTTGTCCTTGTGCACGATGGCGCTGAACGCGTCCACCGGCTCGCCGTGCAGCAGGATGTCCACCTTCACCAGGTCGGACGCCTGCTCGCCGGAGGGCTCGTAGTCCAGCGACGCGTAGCCCTTGGTGCGGCTCTTCAGCTGGTCGAAGAAGTCGTAGATGATCTCCGCGAGGGGCAGCGTGTAGCGCAGCTCCACCCGGTCCGCGGAGAGGTAGTCCATGCCGAGCAGGGTGCCGCGCCGGCCCTGGCACAGCTCCATCACCGCGCCCACGTAGTCGTTCGGGGTCAGCACGGTGGCCCGGACCACCGGCTCGTACACCTCGGCGATCTTGCCGGTGGGGTACTCGCTCGGGTTGGTCACCACGATCTCCTCGCCGTCGTCCGTGATCGCCCGGTAGACGACGTTCGGGGCGGTGGAGATCAGGTCGAGGTTGTATTCGCGCTCCAGCCGCTCCCGGATGATCTCCAGGTGGAGCAGGCCGAGGAAGCCGCAGCGGAAGCCGAAGCCGAGCGCCCCGGAGGTCTCCGGCTCGTAGTCCAGCGCGGCGTCGTTGAGCTTGAGCTTGTCCAACGCCTCGCGCAGGTTCGGGTAGTCGGACCCGTCGATCGGGTAGAGGCCGGAGTAGACCATCGGCTTCGGGTCCTTGTAGCCACCCAACGCCTCGGCCGCCGGCCGGCTGTTGATGGTGACAGTGTCACCGACCCGGGACTGCCGGACGTCCTTCACGCCGGTGATCAGGTAGCCGACCTCGCCGACGCCGAGCGCCTCGGCCTTGACCATCTCGGGTGAGATGACGCCGATCTCCAGCAGCTCGTGCACCGCACCGGTGGACATCATCTTGATCCGCTCGCGGGCGCTGATCCGACCGTCGATGACGCGGACGTAGGTGACGACGCCGCGGTAGACGTCGTACACCGAATCGAAGATCATCGCCCGGGCGGGCGCCTCGGCGTCGCCGACCGGTGGGATGAACTGCCGGACGATCTCGTCGAGCAGGTGCGGGACGCCCTCGCCGGTCTTGCCGGAGACCCGGATGCAGTCGGCGGGGTCGCCGCCGATGAGGTGGGCCAGCTCCTCGGCGTACTTCTCCGGCTGCGCGGCCGGCAGGTCGATCTTGTTGAGCACCGGGATGATGCGCAGGTCGTTCTCAAGGGCCAGGTAGAGGTTGGCCAGGGTTTGCGCCTCGATGCCCTGGGCGGCGTCGACCAGCAGCACAGCGCCCTCGCAGGCGGCCAGCGACCGGGACACCTCGTAGGTGAAGTCCACGTGCCCCGGGGTGTCGATCATGTTGAGCACGGCGTGCTCGCCGGCCCGCTCACCCTCGCGGATCGTCCACGGCATGCGGACGGCCTGACTCTTGATGGTGATGCCGCGCTCGCGCTCGATGTCCATCCGGTCCAGGTACTGCGCGCGCATCTGCCGGGGGTCGACCACGCCGGTGAGCTGCAACATCCGGTCGGCCAGGGTCGACTTCCCGTGGTCGATGTGGGCGATGATGCCGAAGTTCCGGATGCGACCGGGGTCGGTGGCACCAGGGGCGTTCGCGCCGGGATCGAGCTTCGGTGGCACAGCGGTCCGTTCTGGTCGGCTGACGTGAACAGGCCGGCGCGCCGCCGACCCCCTCTATGTTCCCACGCCGCCGGGGTGCCCCCACTGCGCGGGCGATGGATCGGCCCGAGAACCCCTCACTCCATCGGCGGCTCGACGAAGAGCGCGGCCAGCCGGGGCAGCCGCCGGCGCGCCTCGTCCTCGTCGTCGAAGTCCCAGAAGTCGTTGAGGTCGGGCGTCCGCACCGGGTCACGGTCCGCCGGCAGGTCGGTAGCGGTGGCCTTGCGGTACGCGTCCCAGGGCACCGAGAGCATCTGCTCGGCGGAGAACTCCTCGCCGGTGAGCGAGGCCGCCCGCACCTGGGGCAGTTCGGCCAGCGAGTCCGGTTCGGCGACAGCGCGGGCGAAGACGGCACGCCCCTGCGTCATCAGCCAGCCCCGGAAGTGTTCGAAGCCGTCGGCCGAGGCACCACCGTTGATCAGGTACGCCGCGCCCCACAGATCCGCCTTGTGCGAGGCGGCGAGCACCCGCGTCTGATGCCGCGCGTACCCGATGATGTCCTCCGGGTCGCGCTCGGCGAGCAGCGCGACGGCCCGCGCGGCGACCGGGCCGGGCTCACCACCGCCGCCCGCCCGCGCCTCGTCGATCAGCTGCCAGAAGTCCTCGGTCCTCATGGCTTGGCAGTCTGGCAGTGCCGCCGCGCGTCGTGCACGTACCCCAGGGCAGCATGGTGGGGTGTCCTCGCCCCAACTGCCGCCGGTGCCGTACCACGCGAGCGCCCAGCGCCCGTCGTGGCCGGCGTTGCCGGCGGCGCTGCGGGCCGCGGTCGCGGACCGGCTCGGCGCGCCGGTGGTCACCGCCCGGGTCGCGGGCGCGGGCTTCACCAGGGGTTTCGCCGCCGTGCTCGACACCGCCGACGGTGCTCGGGCCTTCGTCAAGGCCGCACCCGCCGCCGAGCAACCGCATCTGGTCGACTGGTACGCCCGAGAGGCAGCGATCCTCGACCGGCTGCCGGTGGACCTGCCGGCGCCCCGCCCCCGGTGGACCCTCTCCGCGGCCGGCTGGTTCGTGCTGTGCACCGACGCCGTCGACGGACACACCCCGAGCCTGCCCTGGGTGCCCGCCGAGCTGGACGCCACCCTCGCCGGGTACGCGCAGATCGCCGCCGCCCTGGCCGACCCGCCGGCCGAGCTGACCGCGCTCGGCCTGCCGCGCCTGGCCGACCTGGCCCGGTCGGACATCCTCTGGTGGGAGGAGGTCGCCGCCGGTCGCGAGCCGACCCCACCCCTGCCCGCGCCGCTGCTGGCCCGGCTGCCCGAGCTGGTGGAGTTGGAGTCGCTCCTCCCCCGGTACGCCGCCGGGGCGACCGGTCTGATCCACGGCGACCTACGGCTCGACAACGTGTTGATCGGGTCGGACGGCCGAGCCTGGTTCTGCGACTGGACCTGGGTCTGCTCCGGGCCCGCCTGGTTCGACCTGGCCGGCCTGCTGCTCACCGCGTACGCCAGTGGGCTGGACGCGGACCGGCTCTTCGCCACGCACCCGGCGTGCGCGGGCGCGCCCGCCGACGCGTTGGACGCCGCGCTCGCCGCGCTCGCCGGCTACTACCTCACCGGCGCGGCGGCCGCACCGCCCACGGCCTCGCCGCACCGGCGCGCACACCAGCGATGGAGCGGCGAGCAGTCGCTCAGCTGGCTGGCCGACCGCCAGGGCTGGCAGTGACGGCGGGCCGGCGGATCGTGATCGACTCGGGTTTCTTGAAGTCGGGCTGTCAGCCGTGGTCGGATGGCCCGGTTTGCAGGAAGGCGAGTGGATCAAGCGTCGAGCGTCCGGATGAGCCCGCGAACCGGGCGGAGGCGGTTTCGGCCGAGCCGTTTTGGCTCGTCCCGGGCGACCTGGTAACCTGGCTCTTCGCGCAGCGGTGACGCATGTTCGTCATCATGCGCAATAAGCTGACCAACCCGAGCTATCAAGACGAGGCTGTCGCGTGGCGAACATCAAGTCCCAGATCAAGCGCAACCGGCAGAACGAGAAGGCCCGGCTGCGCAACAAGTCGGTCAAGTCGTCGCTGAAGACCGCCGTCCGGAAGTTCCACGAGGCTGCCGAGGCCGGTGACGTCGAGAAGGCGACCGCGCTCATGCTGGACGCCTCTCGCAAGCTGGACAAGGCCGTCAGCAAGGGCGTGATCCACTCCAACCAGGCCGCGAACCGCAAGTCCGCGATCGCAAAGCGCGTGGTGGCGCTCTCCGCCTGACGACTTCACCGTCAGACTGATTCGGAAAGCCCCGGGCCCAGGCCCGGGGCTTCCGTGTGTCCTGGTAGTCGTCGGTCGGCCGACGTGCCTCCTCGAACAGCGCCGGCCCAGCGGCCGGCCGGGCTTCTCCGGGCCGGCCGTTCGGTGCGGGCCCCTGCCGGGGTCGGTGCTCAGTCTGACGGGTTGGCCCGCCGCTGCGGTGGCGGCGGGTCGGCGGTGATCACCACGCCGGGAACGCTGTGCGAGATCCACTCCACCCGGGCTCGGCCGACCACCGGTTCCATCTGCCGGCGAAACCGGTCCCGTTCCTGCTCGGGTACGAGCGCGGCGGAGCGGACCACGACCGCGGCCACCATGTCGTTGAGCTTGACCATGGCCGCCACCACGACCGGCAGCACCAGCACCGCCCACCAGCTGACCAACTCGGCGAGGGCGAGCAGGACCGCCAGGGCGATGGCACCCTCGAAGAAGAGGAAGCACAGCACGCCACCGGGGTTGACGAACCGCAGGCCGAGGAGCCGGGCGTAGAGCGGCCGGTACCGCTCCTCGTCCACGGACATGGTGGCCCACACTGGGCGGTTCGCCCCCGTCACCTGGTGCTGCCCTGCCGGGCCGCCGCAACCGAGAAGACCGCACGTTCCAGGGCGTACGCCCGGTCGTCGGACCCGCCCTTGACGGCCGCGTTGCACTCGGCGGCGACCTGCATGGCCCGGACCAGTCCCTCCGGCGTCCAGCCCCGCCCCTGTCGCTGCGCCCGCTCGATCTTCCAGGCGGGCATGCCGAGGCTGCTGGCGAGCTGGTACGGGCTGCCCCGCCCGGCCGACGCCACCCGGGCCACCGTCCGCACCCCGTCGGCCAGCGCGTCGGCGATGGGCACCGGGTCGACCCCGACGTGCAGGGCCCACCGCAGTGCCTCGAGCGCGGCCGGCACGTCGCCGACCATTGTGGCGTCCGCCACGGTGAAGCCGGTCACCTCGACCCGACCCCGGTAGTAACGGGACACCGTCTCGGCGCTGATCCGCCCATCGGTGTCGGCGATCAGTTGGGAGCAGGCGGCGGCCAGCTCGCGCAGGTCGTTGCCGACGGCGGCGATGAGCGCCTCGGCGGCGTCGTCGGTGCACTTCCCCCCGGCCCGGCGGATCTCGTCACGGACGAAGGCCACCCGCTCGCGGTGCCCCTTGAGCTTGCCGGCCGGGACCACCGTTGCGCCGGCAGCCCGCAGGCCGTCGGCGAACGCCTTGCCCTTCGCGCCGCCCAGGTGCAGCACCAGCAGTTGGACGTCCGGGTCGGGATTCTTCGCGTACGCCAACAGCGCGGCGACCAGGTCCTTGCGGGCATCCTGGCCGGAGCGCAGGATCAGCAGCCGCCGTCCGCCGAACAGTGAGGGGCTGAGCATCTCGGCGATCTCACCGACGGTGAGCGCACTGGCCTGGTACTCGCGGACGTCCACCTCGGGGTCGACGCCGCGAACCTTCGCGACAGCTTCGGTGACCGCGCGCGTGGCGAGCAGTTCCTCGTCACCGAGGACGAGCAGAATGGGGGCGAGGCTGGCGGGGGTCACGTCGCCCATATTCGCACGGCCTGCGGCGGGATCGTGCCTGCTCATTCGCTGCTTGGTCGGCGCAGCCCGCACACAGTGCAAATCAAGACATCTAACTCGATTCCCCCCTTAATGCGCAAATCGTTCATCGAATCGGAGTGCGGCTCAGGGCTGCCGGCCTGCGGGCAGACCTCGCCGGGCCACCGCGAGACCGTTGCCCGTTCGGACCGCCGCCACATCGCCGTCCGTGTCGGTGCGCAGCACCCGGACGCCGCCGCTGTTGAGGCGGGCGAGCAGCCCCGGGCTCGGGTGCCCGTAGGTGTTGCCGGTGCCCACCGGCACGAGCGCCACCGCCGGCCGCACCGCGTCGAGGAAGCCCGGGTCCTGATACGCCGAACCGTGGTGCGCGACCTTCAACACGTCCGCCCTCAACTGGCCGGGCGCCGCCCGGGTCACCATCGCGTGCTGCTCCTCGGTCTCCGCGTCGCCGGCCAGCAGGATCCGCACCCCGGCCACCGTGGCGCGCAGCACCAGTGAGTTGTTGTTCGGGTCGGATCTGGTCCCCGCCAGCGGGTACGGCGGGCCGAGCACCAACAGGTCGACCCCGCCCACGGGATGGCGAGCGCCGGCCACGGTGGTCAGCAGCGCGGCCCGCCCGCCGGTGGCCGCCGCCCGGACCAGGTCCCGGCCGCTCTCCGGGTCCGTCGATGACGGCGTCAGCACGGCACCCACCCGCCGCCCTCGGAACACCCCGGCCACCCCGCCCACGTGGTCCACGTGAAAGTGGCTGATCACCAGCAGCGGCACCTCCCGTACTCCGAGCCGGCGCAGGCAACCGTCCACCGCACCTGGTTCCGGCCCGGCGTCCACCACCACGGCCCGGCCGCTGCCGACCGGAAGCACCACGGCGTCGCCCTGCCCGACCGCACAGGCCACCACCACCCAACCGGCGGGCGGCCAGCCGGCGGCCACCAGCCGCACCGGCAGGGCACCCAGCACCGCG
>NZ_JAGPXZ010000370.1:0-5876 GCF_018070305.1 Micromonospora sp. M51
GCTGCGCACCGCCCTGCCCGGCCCGGGTCCGCTGCCGGCGATCGTCTCACCGGCGATCGCCGCCGACCTGGCGAAGGCCGGGCTGGCCGACTCCGCCTTCGTCGTGGTGCAGGGCGAGCGGTACGAGTTCCGGGTGGCCGGCACCGAGGCCGGTTTCCCGATGCTGGCGGCGAACGCCAGCCGGTTCGTGATCCTGCCCTGGCAGGCCCTGCCGACGCGGACCACCACACCCGTGCCGACCAGCCTGCTGATCGCCGGGGACGCACTGGACGCGGAAGCGCTGCGCGTCGTCGGCGACCAGGGCCAGGAGCGCTACCAGCGCGACGGCGCCGTCACCGGTCGGGAACGGCTGATCGGGGTCACCGTCGACACCCGGGCGGACGTCCGTCGGGATCTCGGCGAGGGCGGGGCGAACGGGGTGCTGGCCTTCGGGTTCCTGGGCGGTGCCGTCGGCGGCACCCTGCTCGGACTGTTGGCCATCGCGTTCACAGTGCTGGCCGGCGCGCGGTCCCGGGGCCAGGTGCTGTCCCGGCTGCGCACCCTCGGCCTGTCCCGCCGTCAGTGGCGAGGGCTGCTGCTGGTCGAGTTGACCCCGCTGGTCGCGGTGTCGGTGCTGACCGGTGCGCTCGTCGGCGCGGTCCTGCCCCTGCTGCTCAACCCGGTGCTCGGCCTGTCCGCGTTCACCAGTGGTGTGCCCGTCCGGGTGGCGTTCGAGCCCAGTCTGGTCGCCGCGGTGCTCGCGCTCGGGGCGGTCGCCCTCGGCTTCGCGGTCGCCGTCGAGGCCTTGAACAACCGCCGGTTGCGCCTCGGAGAGGTGCTTCGGCTCGGAGAGGAGAGCTGAGATGACCGCTACCGCCCAGACGCCACTGGTGCCTGACCTGGCCGCGCTGCAACAGCGGGCAGCGCTTCGCGCCGCCGAGCGGGCCGGCGGGCAGGACCGTCTCCGCGGGCACATCGTCTGCGACGGCCTGGTGCGCATCTTCAAGACCGAGGGGGTGGAGGTGGTCGCCCTACAGGGGCTCGACCTGGTCATCGACCGGGGTGAGCTGGTGGCGATCGTCGGTGCCTCCGGTTCGGGCAAGTCGACCCTGCTCAACATCCTCTCCGGCCTGGACACGCCGACCGCCGGTATCGCCCGGGTGGCCGACTACGACCTGCTCTCGCTGTCGGCCAAGCGGCGGCTGAGCTACCGGCGGCAGCTGGTCGGGTTCGTCTGGCAGCAGACCGGCCGCAACCTGCTGCCGTACCTCAACGCGCTGGAGAACGTCGAGCTGCCGATGCAGTTGGCCGGCAGGCGCAGCCGCAGGGCCCGCCGGGAGCGGGCCCGGGAACTGCTCGACCTGGTTGGCGTGGGCTACTGCGCCGACCGGCGGCCGGGGCAGCTCAGCGGCGGCGAGCAGCAGCGGGTCGCGGTGGCGGTGGCGGTGGCCAACGACCCCGAGGTGCTCTTCGCCGACGAGCCGACCGGTGAGCTGGACGAGGCGACCGGCGCGGAGGTCTTCGCGGCGCTGCGCACCATCAACGCGGAACTGGGCGTGACGATCGTGGTCGTCACCCACGACCACGCCGTGGCCACCCAGGTCCGCCGGACCGTCGCGATCCGCGACGGCCGAACCGCCTCCGAGGTACGCCGGACCGCCCGGATCGACGCGGACGGCAACACGGAGTTGGTCAGCGAGGAGTACGCGGTGCTGGACCGCAACGGTCGGATGCAGCTGCCGGCGGCGTTCGTCGACGCGCTCGCGCTGAAGGAGCGGGTCCGGCTCGACCTGGAGCCCGACCATGTGCAGGTACGGCCCGGCGACCGGGCCTCGGAGGATCGGGGGGCGCGGGCATGAGCCAGCGGAACATGGTGGTGACCGGCGCGACCGGCTTCGGCGGCGGGCTGACGACGAACTCCGACGAGGTGGTCCGCGTCAGTGGGGTCAGCCGCACCTTCGGCCGGGGTGAGCACGCCGTGCACGCCGTGCGGGACGTGTCCTTCACTGCCGGGCGAGGCGAGTTGGTGGCCATCCGAGGCCGCTCCGGGGCCGGTAAGACCACGCTGCTGAACCTCATCGGCGGGCTCGACCGACCGGACAGCGGTCAGGTGGTGGTGGCCGGGCACGAGGTGACCTCCGCCGGGGAGGCGGAGCTGCTGCGGCTGCGCCGGGGCACCGTCGGGTTCGTGTTCCAGACCTTCGGGCTGGTGCCGATCCTCTCCGCCGCCGAGAACGTGGGCGTGCCGTTGCGGCTGGCGCAGGTGCCGGCCGCGGAGCGGGAAGAGCGCGTCGCGGTGCTGCTGGAACTGGTCGGCCTGGGCGGGCACGCCGCGCAGCGCCCGTACGAGCTCTCGGGCGGGCAGCAGCAGCGGGTCGCGGTGGCCCGCGCCTTGGCCAACGAGCCGGACCTGCTCATCGCCGACGAACCCACCGGTCAGCTCGACTCGGAGACCGGGCGGTCAATCATGGACCTGCTGCGCGCGGTGGTGCACGCCCGCGGCATGACCGCACTGGTGGCCACGCACGATCCGGCCCTGATCGACCTCGCCGACCGGGTTCTCGTCCTGCGCGACGGTCGTCTGGTCGACGGCTGAGCGCTGTCGACGGCTGGCGCTCTTGGGCGCTGGCCGCTGTCGGGCGCTGGCCGCTGTCGGGCGCTGGCTGTTGTCGGGGGCTGGCTGTTGTCGGCTTGTCGGGCGGCCGGCGCGACAGGTAGGGCATGGTGGTCGCGCCCACTGTGGAGCTGATGTCGTAGCTGAATCGCGGCGGTGAATCGTTTACGACATCAGCTCCAAAGGGCCCGAGGGAGAAGTGCTGGCCCCCGTCCGGCATCAACGGCGCCCGGCCCGGTCAGGGCTGGTTGTCCTCGGGCTGGTTGCCCCCAGGCTGGATGCCCTCGGGCTGGTTGCCTCCGGGCTGGTCGGCGGGTTGGTGGCGCTCGGGAAGCGCGCCGGCGAGCGGGATCAGGAGGCAGCCCACCAGGGCCAGCACGATGCCGGGGCCCGGCGCGGTCGAGAGCAGCTCGTGGCCGACGAAGGGATCCTCGGCCTCGAAGTACCAGTACACGCCGGTGAGGCTGCCGCAGGCGAGCGCGTTGGCGATGAGCAGTCCGCGGCTGGCCTGCCGCCACACCCGACGAGCGGGACCCTCCGTGGTGGTCAGCGAGAGCACCGCGCTCCCGGCGGCGATCACCGCGAAGGGCAACGCCCAACCGACCAGCCGTGCGCCCGGGACGACCTCGGTCCGGTCGGGGTACACGCTGCGCCATCCGGGCAGCCAGAACGCCGCCACCAGCAGCACCACCCCGACCGCCAGGAGCAGCAGACCTCGCCGACGCCGTGGTGGGCGCTGCTGCGGGCTCCCGGGGCTCCTCGGCTTGCTCATGGCGGCGAACGTAGCCCGTGTGCGGTCAGAGGGCGAGCTTCATGCCCTCGTGGCTGGCCACGAAGCCGAGGCCCAGGTAGAAGCGGTGTGCGTCGGCGCGGGTCTTGTCGGTGGTGAGCTGCACCAGCGCGCAGCCGCGCTGCCGGGCCTGGTCGATCGCCCAGGTCATCAGGTCCCGGCCCAACCCCTGGCCACGTCGGTCGGAGCGGACCCGGACCGACTCGATCAGTGACCGCTCGCTGCCGTGCCGACCCAGACCCGGGATGTAGGTGATCTGCAGGCAGCCGACCAGGTCGCCGCCCTGCTCGGCCACGATCAGCTGGTTGCGCGGGTCGGCGTCGATGGCCGCGAACGCCCGCTCGTACGCCTCGTCGACCTCGGTGAAGTCGCGGGCCTTGCCCAGCACGTCGTCGGCGAGCAGGGCGATGACGGCGGGCAGGTCAGCCCGGACCGCTTCCCGGTAGATCAGATCGGTCATGCCGGGAGCCTGTCACACCGCTCAGCGGGGCGGGCAGCGCAGGCCCTCCCGGGGGACCGTCAGGTCGAGCAGGTAGGCGTCGACCGCATCGGTGATGCAGGACGTCTGCGGGTACGCGGTGTGCCCCTCGCCCTCCCAGGTCAGCACCCGGCCGACGCCCAGCATCGACGCGAGCCGGGGGGTCTGCTCGTACGGTGTCGCCGGGTCGCCGGTGGTGCCGACCACCACGATCGGCGGCGCGCCGTTCGCCTTGCCGGTCGGGTACGGGTCACGCCCACCCGGCCACTCGACGCAGCTCAACATGCCGACCGCCAACGCCGGCCCGAACAGCGGGTATTTCCCGCGCCACTCGGACTGCAACTGTCGGATCTGCTGCCGGCTCGGCTTCTCCGTCTCGTCGGCGCAGTTGATGGCCAGGTTGGCGTCGAACAGGTTCGAGTAGTGCCCGTTGTCCTCCCGGCCGGCGTACGCGTCGGCGAGCCGGAACACGTCCTTCGGGTCGCCCTCGGCCAGCTTGTCGATCGCCTGTGCCAGCTCCTGCCAACCCGACTCGGTGTAGAGCGAGGAGATGACGGCGTAGAACACCCAGCCGGCGGTGGCCTCCCGCCCGTCCGCGCCGCGTACCGGGGAGACCTTGGCCTTGTCGATGGCCGAGGTGACGGCCGCGCGGGCGTCCGGAGCGATCGGGCAGCGGCCCGCGTTCGCCGCGCACCAGGTGGTGAAGTTGGTGAAGGCCCGTTCGAAGCCGCGGGCCTGGCTTTCCGAGCCCTCGACCAACCGTTGCTGCGGGTCGACCGCGCCGTCGAGCACCAGCGCCCGCACCCGCTGCGGGTACAGCTGGGCGTACGTGGCGCCGAGCAGGGTGCCGTACGAGTAGCCCAGGTAGGTGAGCTTGTCGTCGCCCACGGCGGCGCGTACCGCGTCCATGTCCCGGGCGGCCTGCTCGGTGCCGTACAGCGGCAACTGGTCGCCGTACCGGTCGCCGCAGCCGCGCCCGATGCGCTGGCTCAGGCCGACGAAGCCGTCGAATGCCGCCTGGCTCGCCGGGTCCGGGTCGTAACCGAAGCTGGCGTCCAGGTCGGCGTCGGAGATGCACTTCACCGGGCTGGACCGGGACACCCCGCGCGGATCGAAGCCGACGATGTCGAAGCGCTCGGTGATCGACGTGGGCAGCCCGCCGAACTGGGGGCCGAAGGACAGGTAGACGGCGGTGTCGACGCCGGACCCGCCCGGACCGCCCGGGTTGACCACCAGCGAGCCCACCCGGTCGCGCTGCTTGGTGGACCGGGCGCGCAGCAGGGCGATCTCGAAGGTCTCCCCGGCGCCCGGGCCGGTGCTCGCCCCGCCGCCGGTGCCCCAGTCACGGGGCACGGCGATGCGGGTGCACTCGTAGCGCATGTTCGGCGCGCTCCGCCCGACCAACTCGTCGGGCACCTCCGGGCACGGCCGCCAGGTGGGTGCGCTGCCGGTCGGGGCAGCCGCGCCCTCCACCTCGGTGCGCGGCGCGAACGCCGGCAGCGTGCAACCGGCGGTGAGCAGCGCGGCGACGCCGAAGGCGACGAGAGTGCGACGGACCCGGCGGCTGGTCGCCATCCGAGGCTGGTCGGCGGTGCGGGTCACGTGGTCCTCCGGGATCGGGTCGACGGCCAGGCTACGCCGGGCCGGTGGCGGCGCGGTCCACGGTGGCCGTCGGATCGCCGCGCGCAGCACCTGGTCGACGTCGAAGCGGATCGGCCGGTCGAGCTGGTCGTAGCGGCAGGACCGGGGGTCGCGGTCCGGGCGCCACCGGACGAACTGGGCGGTGTGCCGGAAGCGTTCGCCCTCCATCGCGTCGTAGCCCACCTCGACCACCAGCTCCGGGCGCACCGGCTCCCACTCCAGGTTCTTCGTGCCGGTCCACCGGCTCACCCCACCCGGGATGCGTTGGCCGCGCTCGTGGTCGCCGTGCACCCACGGGTGCTCGCCGCCGGTGTCCCGGTAGGGCGCCAGCTCGTCGAGCAACTCGGCGCGGCGGGCCTTGCTGAACGACGCGC
>NZ_JAGPXZ010000371.1:0-5842 GCF_018070305.1 Micromonospora sp. M51
GGGTGGGCGCGGCGGTGCTGACCGCCGCCTTCGCCCGCGCCGGTTTCCCGACCCCCGGGGTGGTGCCCGACCAGGCCGAGCCGGACCCGGCGTTCCCCACCGTGTCGTTCCCCAACCCGGAGGAACCGGGTGCGGTGGACCGACTGATCGCCCTGGCCGACTCCACCGGCGCGGACCTCGCCATCGCCAACGACCCGGACGCCGACCGGTGCGCGGTGGTCGTCCGCGACGACCACCACGGCTGGCGGATGCTGCGCGGCGACGAGGTGGGCGTCCTGCTCGCCGACCACCTGATGCGCCGGGGGGTGACCGGGCTCTACGCCACCACGATCGTGTCGTCGTCGCTGCTGCGGGCGATGTGCGCGGCCCGGGGTCTGCCCTACGACGAGACGCTCACCGGCTTCAAGTGGATCGTGCGGGCCGGCGGTGGCAGCGCGCCGCTGGTCTTCGGCTACGAGGAGGCGCTCGGCTACTGCGTGGCCCCGGAGCACGTCCGGGACAAGGACGGCATCACCGCCGCGCTGACCGTGGCGGAGTTGGCCGCCGGCCTGAAGACGCAGGGCCGGACGTTGACCGACCGGCTGGACGAGCTGGCCGCCGAGTTCGGCGTGCACCACACCGACCAGCTCTCCGCCCGGGTGGACGACCTGCGGATCATCGCCGACGCGATGGCCCGGATCCGGACGACCACCCCGGCCACCCTGCTCGGACAGCCGGTGGACAGCGTTCGGGACCTGCTGCCCGAGTCGGACGTGGTGATCCTGCGCACCGCTGTGGCCCGGGTGGTGATCCGCCCGTCCGGGACCGAGCCGAAGCTCAAGGCGTACCTCGAGGTGGTGGAACCGGTCGTGGACGGTGACGTACCGACGGCCCGCAGCAGGGCGGCGTCGGCCGTCACCGCGCTCCGCGCCGAGGTCAGCGCTGCCCTTGGCATCTGAACCCCGCAGCACCCACCCACAACAAGTCCGCCCTTTGCTCTGCACCCGCGGAAGCGCCATTCGACTGGCGTCCGGTGGCGCCGGGGCGGGTGCAGAGCACAGGGGACGTCGAGCGGGGTCGACCCGACGGTCAGCGGCGCGGGCCGAGCGCCTGGTCGACGGCGGTGGCCAGGGCGGCGACGACCAGGCCGACCGACGGGCGGACCACCGAGTCGTCGGTGCTCACCTCGCCGGAGAACCCGGCGCCGGTGGCGATCTCCGTCAGCCGGCGGCGGGCGTCGGCGGCGGCCTCCCCGCTCACCCCGAGCGCGGACTCCATCCGGAGCACCACGACCAGGGTGGCCAGCGCGGCGGTGCGCTCGTCCGGGGCCGCCGCGCCGGTCAGCGCCTCGGCCAGCCGCTGCCGGGTCTCCGCCTCGACCGAGGAGTCCACCACCGGGTAACGGTGCACGTGGATGAAGCCCAGCTCGGTCTCGTCCACGTCCCGGACGACGCCCTGCCGGCACAGGTCGGCGAGGATCCGGTCGCGCAGGCCGTGCCGCAGGCGCTGCACCCAGGACGCCGGGGTGTGCGGGGTGTCGGCGGCGGACGTCGTCGCTGAACGGCTCGCCCGTCGGCGTCGGGTCGAGCACCGTCAACGACCCGTCGGCGTACGCGATCCGGCCGGCCAGGGCCAGCTCGACCAGCACCGCGGCGGCCATGCCCAGGTCCAGGCTGATCCGCGGCATGGTCGCCTTGCCGGTCGTGTCGTCGTAGGCAAGGAGCAGCAACTCCTCGGCGAGCGCAACACCAGTCATGGCCGGAGACGGTAGCGGGTCCGCGCACCCCGTGCACGGACCCGCCGAACCCGGTTCCCACCGGGTATCACCTCAGAAGCGGGGCATGCCACCGAACTGGCGGTCTCCGGCGTCGCCGAGCCCGGGGACGATGAACATGCTGTCGTTGAGCCCTTCGTCGATCGAGGCCGTGACCAGGCGCAACGGCAGGCCGGAGCGCTCCAGCCGCTCGATGCCGACCGGGGCGGCGAGCACGCAGAGCACTGTGATGTCGGTGCAGCCGCGCTCGGCCAACAGCCGACAGGAGTGCTCCAGCGAACCGCCGGTGGCCAGCATCGGGTCGAGCACCAGGACCGGCAGCCCGGTCAGGTCGCGCGGCAACGACTCCATGTACGCGCGCGGCTCGTAGGTCACCTCGTCGCGGGCCAGGCCCACGAAACCCATCGAGGACTCCGGGAGCAGGCCCAACGCGGCGTCCGCCATACCCAGGCCGGCGCGCAGCACCGGGACCAGCAGCGGCGGGTTGGCCAGCCGGGTGCCCTCGGTGCCGGTGACCGGCGTCTGCACCGGGTACCGCTCGACGGGGAAGGTGCGCGCCGCCTCGTACACCAGCATGGTGGTCAGTTCGTGCAGCGCGGCCCGGAACGTCGAGGAATCGGTGCGCGCGTCCCGCATGGCGGTCAACCTGGACTGGGCCAGCGGGTGGTCAATGACGTGTACGTCCACGATCGCTCAACCTACCGGTCCGTAGCGCGCGGCGGTGCCGGTGCGGTCGGACCAGGGACGCCGCTCACGTCGGGACGTCACTCAGCGCTCGTGAGCAAGATCACTCGGCGCTTCGGTGCGTAGACTTCTCGGCATGACGGCGACAACGACGTCGGCCCGGTCGGAGCTCTCCGAGCTGGGACGATCCGAGACCGCTCTGCGGACCTTCCTGCACGGCCTGCCCGGCGTGGACCAGGTCGGCGCGGAGCAGCGGGCGGCACAGCTCGGCACCCGCTCCATCAAGACCACCGCCAAGGCCCAGGCGATCGACCTGGCGATCCGGATGGTCGACCTGACCACCCTGGAGGGGGCGGACACCCCGGGCAAGGTGCGTGCGCTCGCCGCGAAGGCGTTGCGCCCCGACCCGGCCGACCCGTCCTGCCCGCACGTCGGCGCCGTCTGCGTCTACCCGGCGATGGTCCCGTACGTCGCCGAGGTGCTGCGCGGATCAGGTGTGCACCTGGCCAGCGTGGCGACCGCCTTCCCGTCGGGCCAGGCGCCGTTGGAGATCAAGCTGGCCGACACCCGGGCCGCCGTCGCGGCCGGCGCCGACGAGATCGACATGGTGATCAACCGTGGCGCGTTCCTGGCCGGGCGGTACAAGGAGGTCTACGACGAGATCGTGGCCACCAAGGAAGCCTCCGGCGATGCCCACCTCAAGGTGATCCTGGAGACCGGCGAGCTGGCCACCTACGACAACGTGCGGCGGGCCTCCTGGCTGGCCATGCTGGCCGGCGGCGACTTCATCAAGACTTCCACCGGCAAGGTTCCGGTCGCGGCGACGATGCCGGTGACCCTGGTGATGCTGGAAGCGGTCCGCGACTTCCGCGCGGCGACCGGTCGGCAGGTGGGCGTGAAGCCGGCCGGTGGCATCAAGACCACCAAGGACGCGATCAAGTACCTGGTGATGGTCAACGAGACCGTCGGCCCGGACTGGCTCGACCCGGACTGGTTCCGCTTCGGCGCGTCCAGCCTGCTCAACGACCTGCTGATGCAGCGCACCAAGCTGACGACCGGCACCTACTCCGGTCCCGACTACTTCACCCTGGACTGATAGCCGATGTTCGAATACGCCCCCGCCCCCGAGTCCCGCTCGGTGGTGGACCTCAAGCCCTCGTACGGGCTGTTCATCGACGGTACGTTCGTCGACCCGACCGACGGTGGCAGCTTCAAGTCGATCAACCCCGCCTCCGAGGAGGTGCTGGCCGAGATCGCCGAGGCCGGCGCCCAGGACGTGGAGCGCGCGGTACGCGCCGCCCGCAAGGCGTACGACAAGGTCTGGGGCCCGATGCCGGGCCGGGACCGGGCGAAGTACCTGTACCGGATCGCCCGGCTCATCCAGGAGCGCTCCCGCGAGCTGGCCGTCCTGGAGTCACTGGACAACGGCAAGCCGATCCGGGAGAGCCGCGACGTCGACCTGCCGCTGGTCGCCGCGCACTTCTTCTACTACGCCGGCTGGGCCGACAAGCTGGGTCATGCCGGCTTCGGCGCGAACCCGCAGCCGATCGGGGTGGCCGCGCAGGTCATCCCGTGGAACTTCCCGCTGCTCATGCTGGCCTGGAAGATCGCCCCGGCGCTCGCCGCCGGCAACACGGTGGTGCTGAAGCCGGCCGAGACCACCCCGTTGACCGCGCTGCTCTTCGCCGAGATCTGCCAGCAGGCCGACCTGCCGGCCGGAGTGGTCAACATCCTCACCGGCGCCGGCGACACGGGTCGTGCGCTGGTGGAGCACGCCGACGTGGACAAGGTCGCCTTCACCGGCTCCACCGAGGTGGGTCGGGCCATCGCCCGGTCGGTCGCCGGCACCCGCAAGAAGCTCACCCTGGAACTGGGTGGCAAGGCCGCCAACATCGTCTTCGACGACGCCCCGATCGACCAGGCCGTCGAGGGCATCGTCAACGGCATCTTCTTCAACCAGGGGCACGTCTGCTGCGCCGGCTCACGACTGCTGGTGCAGGAGAACGTTGCCGACCGGGTGCTGGAGTCGCTGAAGCGGCGGATGGCCCAGCTCCGGGTCGGCGACCCGTTGGACAAGAACACCGACGTCGGCGCGATCAATTCGGCCGCCCAACTGGAGCGGATCCGCGAGCTGTCCGACGCCGGCTCCGCCGAGGGCGCCGAGCGCTGGTCGCCGCCGTGCGAGCTGCCCGACCGGGGCTTCTGGTTCGCGCCGACCATCTTCACCGGCGTCACCCAGGCACACCGGATCGCCCGCGAGGAGATCTTCGGCCCGGTGCTGTCGGTGCTCACCTTCCGCACCCCGGCCGAGGCCGTCGAAAAGGCCAACAACACGCCGTACGGGCTGTCGGCCGGGATCTGGACCGACAAGGGTTCCCGGATCCTGTGGATGGCCGACCGGCTGCGCGCCGGCGTGGTCTGGGCCAACACCTTCAACAAGTTCGACCCCACCTCGCCGTTCGGTGGGTACAAGGAGTCGGGCTACGGTCGCGAGGGCGGCCGGCACGGGCTGGAGGGTTACCTCAATGTCTGAGCGGGTCGCGGTACGCAAGACGTACAAGCTCTTCATCGGCGGGAAGTTCCCGCGCAGCGAGTCGGGACGGTCGTATCTCGTGCAGTCCTCGAATGTGTCACTGGCCTCCCGCAAGGACGCCCGGGACGCGGTGGTCGCCGCCCGCGCCGCCGTGAAGGGCTGGGCCGGCGCGACCGCGTACAACAGGGGTCAGATCCTCTACCGGGCCGCCGAGATGCTGGAGGGCCGCCGCGAGCAGTTCGTCGCCCTGGGCATTCCCGGCGACGAGGTGGACGCGGCAGTGGACCGCTGGGTCTGGTACGCCGGCTGGGCCGACAAGCTCGCCCAGGTGTACGGGGGCGCCAACCCGGTCGCCGGCCCGTACTTCAACATCTCCGCACCCGAGCCGACCGGCGTGGTCGCGGTGGTCGCCCCGGAGCGGCCGGCGCTGCTCGGCCTGGTCAGTGTGATCGCCCCGGCGATCGTCACCGGCAACACGGTGGTGGTCGCGGCGTCGCCGTCCGAGCCCCTGGCGGCGGTGACGCTGGCCGAGGTGCTGGCCACCTCCGACCTGCCCGGCGGCGTGGTCAACATCCTCACCGGCGCGATCACCGAGACCGCGCCGACACTGGCGGCGCACATGGACGTCAACGCGATCGACCTGACCGGGGTCACCGACGCCTCGCTCGCCACCGACCTGGAGGTCAAGGCGGCGGAGAACCTCAAGCGGGTGCTCCGGCCGGCGTCCGGTGCGGCGGAGTGGTTCGCCGACCCGGGCCTGGCCCGGATGACCGCGCTGCTGGAGACGAAGACGGTCTGGCATCCCAAGGGGGTGTGAGCGCCGGGTTGGCCTCTTGGTTTTCCGGGGAGCCCTGACGTGGGCCAGGTTCGTC
>NZ_JAGPXZ010000372.1:0-5841 GCF_018070305.1 Micromonospora sp. M51
GTTGCAGGTCGTGACGGAGAGCGAGCTGTCGCCGCAGAGCAGCAGGCTCGCCCGGCTACCGCCACCCGTGCGGTCGGCCGGAGCCATCTCCAGGCCCTGGAGGTCCAGAAGCGCCATGTCGTTCACCTCCCTTCCATCCGTTCGCTGATCAGGTCGCCCTCGCTGTGGCGAGGGAGTCTCTGCGCGCCCGGCAGGGGCGCGAGGAAAGGCAGCGCCGGCGGTTGGTCGTGCCGCGCGCTGGCCAGCGCGTACAGCACGCCGGCGGTACCGGTGCCGAGGTCCATGGAGAGCCGCAGCAACTGCTCGCCAGGGAACGCGGTCCCCTCCCGGTACGGCAGCGCGTGCCAGCTCAGCCGGTCCAGCTGCGCGTCGAGTTCGCGGCGGTCGGCGTTCTCGGTCGAGGCGGCGAGGTAGGCGATGATGCCGGCCCGTCCGGCGAAGAGCCCGGACTGTGCGTAGAACGGTGAGCGGGCCGCGCGGCGGATTCCCGCGCTCGCCTCGGCGAACCGGTCGTCGGCCCGGTGGCGCAGGTACTGGTCGAGGACCAGCCCGATGCCGACGCTGCCGTGCGCCAGGTAGGGCATGGTGCGCCAGCCCTCATTGACCTCCAGCGCACCGTCCGGCCGCAGCACACACCGGCGCAGGTCCTGACGCAGGGCCGTGGCGGCGTGCTCCAACAGCTCGCCGTCGCCGCTGAGTTCGTAGAGGCGCAGCAGCATCAGCGCCGGTCCGGTCCGGCCGCGCAGCAACCCGGCGTACGGGTGGTGTCCGCCGCTGACGTCCGGGCCCGGGTCGTCGGCCAGCTGGCCGATCACCCGCTCGGCGGCCCGCCACGCGGCGTCGCGCAACGACGCCTCCCCGGTACGCCCGGCAAACTCGGCCAGGTTGAGCGCGATCCCGGACAGTCCGCCGGACAGGCTGTGGTCGAGCCCGTCCAGTGGTTCTCGCAGGCAGATGTCGAGAACGTCCAGTGCGTCCTGTCGGCGGCCGAGGTGGGCGAGTGCGTACGCGACGCCGTGCAGCCCGTCGTAGAAGCCGCAGCGGGTGCCGGACGGGGGTGCTGTCGCCCGCCGCACCAGCCAGTCCTCGTGTTCGGGCCACCGCCCGGCGCCGCTCTTGTCGAGCGCGTACAG
Organism: Micromonospora sp. M51; assembly: GCF_018070305.1. Taxonomy (NCBI): domain Bacteria; kingdom Bacillati; phylum Actinomycetota; class Actinomycetes; order Micromonosporales; family Micromonosporaceae; genus Micromonospora; species Micromonospora sp. M51. The sequence continues at coordinate 1,134 of NZ_JAGPXZ010000372.1, forward strand.
CACGCCGGCCGCTCCGTGGGCGAGGTTGAGGCCGCCACTGCGGAACTGTTCGATGTCGCCGGGGAAGAGCCGGTCGTCGCGTTCGGGGGTGGCGCTGGCCACGATCGCCGTCGTCAGCTGGTGACGCATGGTGGGCCAGTCGTCCGCGCCGATGCGTGGGTCGGTGGTGACCGGTGGGGCGCCGGTGATCTCCTCGACCGCCGGGTCGAGGAAGGACCTCGGCACCGGGAAGTTCGCGGCGATGATGTCGGCCAGGTGGGTCACCTTCGCGGGGGCGAGCCGGACCAGCTGGGTCAGCGGCAGGAACAGCGCCAACCGAAGGCAGGCCAGGGCGTACTTGTCGACCGCCGGGCCGCTGCGGTCCCTCGGCGCCGCGAAGCCCTGGTTGCGCAGCCCGGGTCGGCGGTGCCCGGCGATCGGGGCGGCCACCTCGAAGTCGACGAGGGCAACCTGGTCGTCCGGCCGGATCATGATGTTGAACAGGTGCAGGTCCCCGTAGACCAGGCCGCGCTCGTGGATCGCCGCGACGATGGTTTCGACCTGCTGGTAGACATGGCGGGCCCATCGGACGTACGCCGCCCGGTCGCCGTCTGTCGCGTCGGCGTCGATCAGTGGGTACCTGTCGACAAGCACCTTGTTCAGCGGTTTGCCGTCGATGAACTCGAGCGCGAGGAACCGGTGTTCGCCGAGGACGAACTCGTCGTGCACCTGCGGCACCTGCGGCAGGTCGGCGAGTTGCCGCAGGGCCTGCGCCTCGCGGGCCAGCCGGGCGACGGCGTCGGTGCCGTCGGCGTCCAGGCCGGCGTGCGGTCGAGCTTCCTTCAGGACCACCTCGGTGTCGGTACGCAGGTCCCGGCCCACGTACAGCCCACCGCCGTTCGAGAAGTGGATCACCCGTTCGATCCGGTACGGCACCTGGTTGGTGCTGGTGTCGTTGCGGGCGGCCAGGTGCGGGCCGAGGAAGTCGGGCAGGGTGATCCAGGACGGTACGTGGAAGACCGGTTCGCGGCGGTCGGGCACCAGCGTGCCGGAGTCGTCCTCGATCGCCGGGACCACCTGGCCGTCGGGAGAGTGGCAGTAGCGGGCGGCGAAGCCGCCGTAGCGCACGTGGACGGGGCCGGCACCGTAGCGCAGGTCGCTGAGGATGTACGGTCCGGGCTCGCCGGTGAGCAGTTCGTCGAGTTCCTTGCAGGTCAGTTCCAGCTCGGCGTCGTCGCGCGGGTAGACGGTGACGAACTTGCCGCTGGCCGCCCGGGCGGCGTACTTGGAGTTGCGCAGCAGCAGCGTGCGTGGCCCGCGCAGGAACTTGAAGGACAGGCCGCGGGGGACGCAGTAGTTCCAGACCGCGTCCAGCACCCGCTCGGCGTTCGCCAGACCTGCCGACACGTGAATCTTCCAGCCCTGCTGGGGCAGCGAGCCGCCGTCGGGCGCGTAGATCAGCCAGTCGTCGAGCGGCTCACGGCGCCAGCCGGCCGGTACCGGCCGGTCGGCGGCCGGGAAGACGGGCTGCGCGACGGCGCTGCCGAGCGAGTCGTAGAACAGCCGATCTGCGGCGCAGTAGCTGTCGTAGCGTTCGTCCACCGTCTCGCCGCCCTTCGAACTCGGCCGGCTGTTGTTCCGGCGTTGCATCGAGTCTCATCGACAGGACGGGGCGGTCTCCAGTGCGCTTAGTCATGACCTTCGATGCATGGCGCACAGGCACACATGACATTAGTCAGGCCCGCACGGCCGGGCTCAGATCGGGTCGGTGAGGTCGGAGACAGAGGCGGGTACTCGCCGTCGGGCGACGGACACTGTCGATCTCGCTGCTGGCGTGCCGACGGCGGCGGGCCGGCGTCTAGGCTTCCTGCGTGGCCGATGCCGAGCTGGTGACGAATGACGAGCGGCTGCGTCGTATCGAGGCGATCACCGACGCGGCCCTCTCTGGGCTGAACATCGCCGAGTTGCTCGACGAGCTGCTCGAACGGATCCGGGACCTGCTCAAGGTCGACACCGCCACCATCCTGCTGCTTGACGACCACACCGGTGAGCTCGTCGCGACAGCGGCCAAGGGCCTGGAGGAGGAGGTACGCCGCGGTTTCCGCATCCGGGTCGGACGCGGCTTCGCCGGTCGGGTGGCGGCGACCCGCGGACCGGTCATGATCTATGACGTCGGGCCGGACGACGTGGTCAATCCCATCCTGCTCGTCAAGGGCATCCGTGTCCTGCTGGGCGTGCCCATGCTCGTCAACGGCAACCTCGTCGGCGTACTGCACGTCGGCTCCCTGACGCTGCGGCGGTTCGGCCCGGACGACGTGCAGCTGTTGCAGCTCGTCGCCGATCGGGCCAGCCTCGCCGGTCAGGCCCGCGCACAGGTTCTCGACCGGCAGGCGGCGCTGGCGCTGCAACACAGCCTGCTACCGGGCCGACTGCCCGACGTTCCCGGCCTGGACCTGGCCGCCCGCTACATTCCGGGCCACGACCTGGGCATCGGTGGCGACTGGTACGACGTGTTCACGTTGCCATCGGGGTGGCTGGGCGCCGTCATCGGCGACGTCTCCGGTCACGGGCTGCCGTCCGCCGTCGTGATGGGACGCATCCGCAGCGCGCTACGCGCCTACGCTCTGGATTCCGACGACCCCGCCCAGGCACTGACCTCACTCGACCGCAAGATCCACCACTTCGAGGCCGGCACTCTCACCACCGCCGTCTACGCCCTGATCTCTCCCGACCGCACGCGGGTGCACGTCTCCTCGGCGGGCCACCTTCCCCCACTGCTGGCTGTTCCCGACCAGCCCAGCGTGCCCGTCAGCGTGTCGGTGGACCGGCCACTCGGGGTGGGCCGGCCGGTGAGCAATCGCCGCACCACGGTTCTGGACCTACCGCCGGGCGCGGCGCTGGTCTTCTACACCGACGGGTTGGTCGAGCGCCGCAGCGAGGTGATCGACACCGGGATCGAGCGTCTCGCCGACGCCGTGCGGCCCGGGCCGGCCGAGGCGTTGTGCGACCACATCATGGCCACCACGGCGGAGGAACACCCGAACGACGACATCGCCCTGTTGGTCATCCGCCGTCGACCACTGTCGGACTGAGCCGATCGGGCAGCTGATCCACGGCTGACCCACCCACCGGTCACGCATTGTTCGATCTTGTGCGCCGGAAGGCGCGCGAATCGTGGCGCCCTGATCCGTAACAGGTCCGAAACTACCGGTTGAAAACCAGGGATTTTTCTGCCAGCCTGGGAGCCATCGACAGGTGTGAACGTTAACAAGATCCTTCCGCGGAGGAGGCGCCTCACGCAACCGTCAGGCCCACCCACCTGCCAGGTGACCACATCCACCACCCTGCGGTACCAGCGCCCGCGACCATGTCCCGGCGGGCGACCGGACCCACTCATCGCAACGCTCCACCCGCTGGTCAAGTAGCCCGAGCGACCCGCATCCGGGCCACCACCTGAGGCCGCTGCCGGCCCGCTCGGGCGGACTCAGCACGGTGACCACCGCCATCTGGCGGGGCCACCCACTCGAACAGCGCCAGAGCTCTTCCTATCCCACCACCGGAGGATCAGCATGCCTTCCCGGACCCGTCTCACCGGGCATACCCGACTGCGAACGCTCACTCTTTCCGGAACCGCCGCGATAATTCTGACCCTGATCGTGTCGCTGCTGCCCAATCTGGCCCAGGCCGCCGAGACGACCCTCGGCGCCGCCGCAGCCCAGTCCGGCCGCTACTTCGGCGCCGCCGTCGCCGCGAACAAGCTCGGTGACAGTGCCTACACGACGATCCTGAACCGCGAGTTCAACAGCGTCACGCCCGAGAACGAAATGAAGATCGACGCGACCGAGCCGCAGCAGAACAACTTCACCTTCGGCAACGCGGACCGGATCGTGAACCATGCGACCTCCCGGGGTTGGAAGGTCCGGGGCCACACCCTGGCCTGGCACTCCCAGCAGCCGAGCTGGATGCAGGGCATGGAGGGCTCCGCGCTGCGCAGCGCGATGCTGAACCACGTCACCCGGGTGGCCACCTACTACCGGGGCAAGATCCACTCGTGGGATGTGGTGAACGAGGCGTTCGAGGACGGCAACAGCGGCGCCCGTCGTAACTCGAACCTGCAGCGCACCGGCAACGACTGGATCGAGGCCGCGTTCCGCGCCGCCGACGCGGCGGACCCGAACGCGAAGCTCTGCTACAACGACTACAACACCGACAACTGGACCTGGGCCAAGACCCAGGCGGTCTACAACATGGTGCGCGACTTCAAGTCCCGGGGCGTGCCGATCGACTGCGTCGGGTTCCAGTCGCACTTCAACGCCAACTCGCCGTACAACAGCAACTACCGCACGACGCTGTCCAGCTTCGCCGCCCTCGGGGTGGACGTGCAGGTCACCGAGCTGGACATCGAAGGCTCCGGCACGACGCAGGCCAACACCTACCGCAACGTGGTCAACGACTGCCTGGCCGTGGCCCGCTGCAACGGGGTCACCGTGTGGGGCGTGCGGGACTGCGACTCGTGGCGCTCCGGTGGCACTCCGCTGCTCTTCGAGTGCAACGGCAACAAGAAGGCCGCCTACAACGCCACCCTGGAGGCGCTGAACAGCGCCACTCCCACCAACCCGCCGACCGACCCGCCCACCGACCCGCCCACCAACCCGCCCCGCTCGGCCAACGAACTCGTCGGCACCCAGTCCGGCCGGTGCGTCGACGTGCCCCACGCGGCGACCACCAA
>NZ_JAGPXZ010000373.1:0-5835 GCF_018070305.1 Micromonospora sp. M51
GGTTGTACCAGAGCCGGATCTCCCGTCGGCCCAGGTAGCACAGGTCCATCATGCCGGTGCCGTCCACGTCGGTGAGGAGCACCCGGGCGGGGTCGAACTCGTCCTGCCCGGTGAACCACGGCGCGTCGTCCATCTCGACCTTGGCGCCGAATCGGCCGTAGCCGACGTTGGGCCAGTAGCAGACGGATCCGTCGCGGACCCGGACCAGGTCGGTGAGGCCGTCGCCGGACATGTCGGCGAGGAAGACGCTCTGCCGGTCGTCGGAGCGCAGCAGCCGTGGGCCACGATCCTCGTCGGCGGGCCAGAGCGCGGGTCGCGCCGGGCCGTACCCCACCTCGGCCAGCGACTCGTGCCACGTCAGCACGGTGTCCCCGGTGAGCAGCAGGTCGGGCCGGCCGTCCCCGGTGAGGTCCAGCAGCAGCAGGTCGGGGCTGGCCCAGTCGACGGCGGGCAGCTCGCGGAACGGTTGCAGATCGGACCAGCCGGCGTCGTCGGTGCGGCGGACGAAGCCCGCCGGGACGGTGCCGAGTTGGACCAGCTCGATCCGCCCGTCCCCGTTCACGTCGACCAGTTGCTGGCGTCCGCCGGCCAGGTCGGTCAGCGACGGCACGGTGGGCAGCGCGGCGACCGGGCCGATCCGGCCGGCGCCGAGATTCGGCCGGTAGTAGAGGGCACCCTCGTGCCCGGTCAGCACCCCGGCGAGTCCTTCCCCGTCCAGGTCCACCCACAGCTCGGTGCGCCCGTCCACGCCGGCCGGCAGGTTCGCCAGGCTGTCCCGGTCCAGTTCCCGGGTGGTCGGTGCGATGGTGGCCGGGATGTACTCGAAGGTCACCGGGGGCAGTGCGGCGCTGGTGTGCCCGCCGTCGGCGGCCGGGGAGTAGCCGCGCTGCGTCACCTCGACCAGGGTGGACAGCACCGGCCCGGTGGCGTATTCCAGCTCCACCGCGCGGACCAGGCAGTCCGCTCCCACCTCCGGCTCGTCAGGGAAGTGGTGGAACATCAGGATCCGGCGGCACAGCCGGTAGGTGCGGACCTCGAATCCCGGGCGATAGGTGGAGAACGGGTCCGGCCGGCAGGTCCAGTCCCCGGTGTCAGCCGGGCGCGGGTCGTCCGGGTCGTGCTCGCCGTAGTCGAACACCACCTCGAACAACCAGCCGGCGTCGGCGATCTGGGCCGGCGTCAGGTCCACCGGGCGTCGACCGTCGGCGTCCAGCAGCGGCACCGCGTTGCCGTAGCGCACCGACTTGAGGTAGCGGTTGGTGTGCCGGTCGGTGCGGTGCCGTTCGTGCGGCCGGTCCAGGTCCAGGCCGACGGCGTCCTCGGCCTTGTAGGTGTAGGTGATGGCGTTGCCCCGGTCGTCCCGGGTCTCGCAGAGCAGCCAGGTGTGCACCTTCGCGCCCCGGCCGATCCGGGAGTCGCCGTCGCGGCCGTACACGGCCAGCAGGTTCGCCCCGGACACTGTGCGCCAGTGCACGTCACCGTCGGAGTCCCGGGTCCACCGCTCGATCCGGGCGAACGCCCCCTCGGTCCTCGGCCGGAACCGCTGCACCGTGTGCCCGGCGACCGGGGTGCCGCCGGGCACCGGGATGAGGTCGTCCTCGCCGGACAGCAGGAAGGTGTCGGTGTCGTCGTAGCGGGGCAGGCCGCGGTCGGGGCGCCGGCTGATGGCCGGCACGGGCAGCTGCCAGCCGAGGCCGAACGGGCCGTTCCCGGCGCCCGAGTCGTAGCTGAGCGTCAGGTCGGGTTGGAACCCGGACCGGCTGCCGCTGACCGGGATGGGCACCGACATGCCGCCGGTCCCGGTGACCGGGTGGGCGGCGAACGTCTCGCCGATGGCCCGGATCGCGCCGCCGCCGGTGGGCAGGCTGATCGCCGGTCCGCCGAGCCCTGGCCCGGCCGTGCCCTGACCGGCTGGCGGCGTGCCGGTGCCGGCCGCGTCGGCCGTCGGCCCGCCCGGCCCGAACGCCCCACCCGCCGCGTCGGGAGCGCCCGCGCCGGTCGGGTCGGCGGAGCCGCGCCACCGGGAGCCGGGCCCCGGCCCCCACGATCCGCCGCCGACCGGATAGCTGGTCGTCACCGCTCCCCCTCAGCCGTCGAGCCGGTAGTGCAACAGGAGGACCAGGTCGGTGAGGCCGTCCGGGTCGGCCGCCAGCGTGACCGGGGCACCGAGCACCAGCGGATCGGACTGGCCCACACACTGGTGCAGGTCAGCGTCCCGGTTCAACGTCACCGGGTCACCGGCCACCGTGAGGTCGTACGTCCCGGGATCACCGTCCACCCGCGCGTACCAGGTCACCTGGTCCACCACCGGCTGGTGATCGCGGGCCAGGTACGGCAGGTGCTCCGGGCCGATGGTCAGTTCGGTGCTCTGTTGCTGGGTGAGCTGCCACCATTCGTCCGGGAACTGGTGGCGCAGGCTGTAGGCCTGGTACAGGCCCGTCCGGCCGGCGTCGACCAGCATCTCGTTGAGCACCTCTCGTAGGGAGTCCTCGACCAGGCCGCGCAGTGTCGAGCCGCCGTCGCGGGCGGTGTACCGCAGGTGCAGGATGATGTCGCTGATGGTGTCGTAGTCGAACTGGCGGACCGCCGTCGGCAGTTCCAGCCGCCAGGTGCCAACCGCGCCCTTGCCCTCGAACGGCAGGTAGCGGTCGTCGGCGAAGTTCAGCTCGAACATGCCGCTGTCGCTGAGGCCGCTGCTGGTGGCGATCGACTCGATCCCGCCCACGTTGTACGCGAACCGGTCGTCGCCGGGCACCTCGGTGTACTTGTCCTTGGCGCTGGTGGCGCCCTGCCGGGCCGCGGTGCCGGTCCGGTACCGGTTGGCGATCAGGGACAGCTTCGCGGTGACGGGGGTGTACGGGCCGGCCACGCACGGGATGGACAGGCTGACCGTACGCAGCCGGCGGAAGTAGTGCCCCGGGTGGTCCAGGTCGAACAGCGCCTCCGGCACGTTGATCAGGCAACTGCCGGTGGCCCGCAGCTCGATCAGCGCCGCCGGGTCGAGCTGTGCCAGCGAGACGTGCCGGGTCAGCTCGCGCTCGCGGCTGTGCCGGTCGAGGTAGGCCACCTCCATCCGCTTCAGGTCGTGGCGCAGCGCGTCGGCCACGGTCAGCCCCTTGCGCAGGCTGTCCCAGTAGCCGGGTTGCAGGAACGTGGCCTCGCTGCCCAACTCGTGCGCGAAGCACCGCTCGGCCTTCTTCGCCACGTCGAAGGCGAGCTGGTACGCCCCGAAGTAGACGGAGCTGGCCCGGCTCACCATCCACTGGTACAGCTCAGTGTTCGTGTACTTGCCGCGCAGGTACTCCTCGGTGGCCCGGGCGTTGTCGGCTTCCCGGTCGTGCGCCGCCAACTCGTCGGTGAGCATGGCCACGTGCAGCCGCCCGGTGAGGATCTGCTGGTCGAGCTGGGTCAGTTCCAGGCCGGCCAGCGCCGCCTGGTGTTCCCAGTCGTCCATCCGGCGGCGGTAGCCACCCTGGTTGGCGGCCATCCCGGCGGCCTTGTCCAGCGCCCGGGCGATCGCCTCCAGGGTCATCACGGCCGAGTCGGCGGCGGCGCCGACCTTGTCCCCGCCGATGGTCAGGGTCACTGTGGGTGAGCCACCGAAGCCGGCACCGCCGGTGGTGAAGTCAGGTATCAGCTTCAGCCCGCCGGACAGGATGTAGCCCACCGCGATCGCGGCCTCGCCGAGCAGCGACACCCCCGACAGCGCCGTGGCGGTGATCTCCCAGGCGTTCATGTACGGCCGACCGGCGTAGTAGCGTTGCCGCTCCTCCACCACCTTGCGGCTCAGTTCCAGGGCCGCGACGTTGCCCTCGGCCTCCGCGATGGTGGCGAGCTTGACCGCCCGTACCGCGTCGAGCAGGGCGATCTCCTGGCCGGCGCGCAGCCGGGCGAGTTGCTCGGCGTCGCGCTTCTCCATGGCCGCGAGCAGCCCGCCGCCCAGCTCGCCGACGTACCCGACGAGTTCGGTGGCCTTCTGGGCCAGCACCCGGAAGCGGTAGTTCGGCAGTGGTGCGCCGAGCCCGGCCAGGAACGACGAGACGGACATGCCGGCGGCGGCGGCCCGGACCAGTGCCCCCGGGTCGATCGGTGGTGAGAACAGGGCGAGCATGCTCTCCACCCCGTCGATGTTCTGGCAGTTGCGGATCTTGAACAGCCGATCGGCGATCAGATCCCACAGCCGGAGCATCTCCTCGTTGGGCGGGACGCAGAAGTACAGCGCCGAGTAGCTCAGTGGGCTGGGCAGCTCGGCCCCGCCGTGCGGCAGCAGGTCCAGGTCGGGGATCAGGTTCTCCAGGTCCAGCAGCGCGTTGCCGAACAGGTCCACAGAGGCCTGAAGCTGGTTGACGGTGGCCGGAGCCGGAGTGACCAGCGGCGGCACGACGCTCGGCTTCGGCCCGAGCAGTTTGTCGGCCAGGATGTACAGCTGGGTGGCCTGGGTGACGGACTCCCTGGTGAACTGCCGGAACAACTGGTCACCCCAGTCGACGAGGTTCTTCAGGTAACCGAGCACCACGGCCAACTGGTAGGCGACCGGCCGGCTGCGGGCCACCACGTGCGGGTTGAACGGCTTCGCCCGCCACTGCTCCACAGCGAACTTCAGGTCGGTGATGCTGGCCCCCGACGGGTCCGCCGCGATCGCCGTGAGAATGTCGCCGATCCGCTGGCTGATCAGCTCGGGCGCCCCGGTCTGGAAGAACGGCTTGGTGACCCAGTACTTCTGTGGGGCCGTGGCGCCGTCGGCCGTGCCGACCGGGTTGAAGATGTGGTGGAACCAGTTGCGCGCCTCGGCGAAGCGCTGGTCCCGGTTGAGCCGCATCGCGATGTCGAACGGCAGGTGGTAGAACAGCTCCCAGTTGTAGCCCGAGTACGCGCCGTCAGCGGCGAAGTCCAGGTCCTCCACCGGGTACGGCGACACGACCACCGGCTGCGGCTGGTAGGTGGCGGCGAAGTCGAACCCCGTGTTGGTGAGCTGGGTGCTCCGGCTCAGCAACGCCGACACGCCCGAGCGGTAGACGGTGGCCCGGAGGAAACACAGCAGCGGGTGGTAGAAGTTAGCGAACTTCACCCCGTACGAGAGGGTGTCGTAGACCTTGAACTCGGCGACCAGCCGGTGGTATTCGGCGTCCTGGGTCATCGCCTGCACGGCGGCAGCGAGGTCGTGCGCCGGATCCTCGGCGTACCGGCGCAGGTATTCGGTGAGCAGCGCCAGCACGTCGCGGACGAACTGGTCCACGTCGCTGTACGTCTTCTCGATCCGGTCCGTCGGGTCCTCGGCGCGCCGGTCGTAGAAGCCCGGGATGATCACGTAACCGCGGTCGTAGTCGCCGTAGAAGTACGGCATCAGGGTGCCCAGTGGCAGCACCGGCCGGCGGTCCTGGATGCCCCGGGCGTTCTGCCAGATCCCCAGCAGCATGATGATCCAGTCGAGCAACGACATCTGCATGGGGTACGTCACCCGGAACCGGCCGGGCGTCTGCGCCACCAACGTCTGGTACGCGCCCATCAGCGGAGTGCTGATCGCCAGGTCGTTCTGTGTTCGGGAGACCAGCTCGGTGAACCGTTCGGCCAGCAGCTTGGTGTCCTTGAACACCGGTGACAGCAGCAGGCTGCCGGAACCGCCGCCCGGCATCGGCTCCGGATAGCCCCGGCAGCCGGTCAGCGCGAACGAGCCGACGAACTCGACACCGGTGAGCACGCTGATCGCCTGGCCGGCCTCCCCGGCCGCGTACGCGAAGCAGGTGAACTCGTTCGCCGAGGGCAGGTCCTCCTGGTAGCCGCTGGCGGGGTAGTACAGCGCATCCTTGGAGATCTTCTTCGGCTGCCAGCGATCCT
>NZ_JAGPXZ010000374.1:0-5830 GCF_018070305.1 Micromonospora sp. M51
AGCGCCCGTGCCACGTGGTCGTCCTCGCCGAACGTGGTCAGCATGATCGTCGACGTGTCCGGCACGACCCGGCGGATCTCGGCGGCGGCGGCCAACCCGTCCAGTCGCGGCATCCGGATGTCCAGCAGCGCGACCCGGGGCCGGTGTGCCCGGACCAGCTCCACCGCCGCGTGCCCGTCGCCGGCCTCGGCGACCACCTCGATGCCGGGGTCACTCGCGAGGATGGCCCGGACACCGGCCCGGATCATCGCCTCGTCGTCGGCGAGCACGACCCGGATCGGCGGCGCCCCCGTCGTGTCGGTGTCCACTACGCGATCCACTCCTTGCTGACCAGCCGGTCATCGGTGAAGCAGAGTCGCCAGGTGGGCTCCGCGAGGGGGAAGTTGCCGTCGGTGTAGTACTCGCAGCCGGCCCGGTCGGCGGCGGCGGGGCGTTCCAACTGCCGCCGGGGCAGCCCGACCAGCTCCGACCGGGGCGCGCCGACGCGCAGCTGGTCGAAGGTGGCCCGGTCCAGCACCGTGCCGGCGGTCGCCACCGGGTAGTAGACGAGCGAGAGCACCAGGGCGAACCCGACCGGTGCGACGAGCGCCACCAGCAGACTGCGCCGGACCCGCCGCCGGGCGTCGTGCAGCCGCCGCTCGGCGTCCACCGGCCCCTCCGCCGGACCCTGTCGCTCGTCGGAGGACGCCGTCGGCCCGACCTCCACGGCCGACCCGATCGCCTCCGGCGTCGGCGCGGTGGCCGGCAGCACCGCCCGTACCGCGAAACCACCCTCGGCCCGGTGGCCGGCCGCAAGCGGTCCGCCGGCGAGACGGACCCGCTCGGCGAGGGCGAGCAGCCCACTGCCCTGCGACGGCGGGGCGGGCAGCGGGCCGGCCGCCGGGGCGTCGTTGACCACTGTCACCTCGACCCGGTCACCGTCGCGGGTGAGGCGTACGTCGACCGGCGCGCCGGGCGCGTACCGGGCCGCGTTGGTCAGCGCCTCACGGACGATCCGGTGCGCCGCGTGACCGGTCATCGCCGGCAGCTGCGCCACCGCCGGGGCGGCGTCCAGCCGTACCGCCATGCCGGCCTCCCGGGCACCCTCGACCAGGTCGGCGACGGTCTCCCCACTCGGACGCAGCGACGCGCCACCCTCCTCGCGGAGCACGCCGATGATCTCGTGCAGTCGCTCGGTGGCCGCGGAGACGCTGGCCCGCAACTCGCTCGCCGCGGTCCGGTGCTTGTCGTCCAGGTCGGCGGCGACCTCCAGGGCGGCGGCGCGCAACGCGATCAGGCTGAGGTCGTGACCGAGCGAGTCGTGCATCTCCCCGGCGATCCGAGCCCGTTCCCGCAGCCGGATCCGCTCGGCGGCACCGCGCTGCTCGCGGGTCAGCGCGTCGACGTGCCGGCGACCCGCCTCCGCGAGCTCCTGCTGCTGGCGGCGGTACCGGCCCACCAGCCAGGGGAACACGGCGGCGAAGAGCAGCACCGAGGCGAGCAGGAACCAGGTGGCGGCGCCGGCACCGAGCAGTCCCAGGTTGAGCACCGTGCCACCGGCCGTGATCAGTACGAAGACCATGATCGACGGACCGGCGGTGGCGCTGCGCCGCCCCGCGAGATAGCTGAAGACCGGAATGGCGAACAGGAAGTTGCCGTCGACCAACGACCCGAGCACCACCAGCACCAGGGAGACCAACGGCTGACGTCGACTCGCCACCACCGCCGCGGTGAGCACCAGCAGGTTGCCGACCAGCAGCGGCAACGCGTACCGCGAATAGGGCGGGCTGATCCCGGCGTAGCCGACCGGGGCGGCCACCACCGCCCAGAGCAGCACGTCCAGCAGCAGGCGACGCCGCCGGTGCGGCCAACCCGGCGGCGCGGAGTGGAGGATCCGCACGGCGGCCAGGCTACCCACGCGCACCAGGCCCGGACACCGACGAAAGTCAGGTGTTCGGCAGCTCTCCCCGGCCGCGACCTGCCAGTCGTCGACCCACCTTTGGATGAGCGAGCTAATCTAAACGGTGCGGGTTCGCCCGACGGACAGCACGGAAGGAGACGCTCGATGGGTAGGTCGTCACGTGCCGACGCGGCGAAGCATCGCGAAGAGGTGGTGGCCGCGACGTCCCGGCTGCTGCGGGAGCGCGGCGCGGCCGGAGTGAGCGTGCAGGACCTCATGGCGGCGGCAGGGCTCACCCACGGCGGCTTCTACAAGCACTTCAGCTCCAAGGAAGAGCTGGTGGGCATCGCCACCGGGACCGCGCACCACGAGATCCAGAGCTTGCTGGACAAGCTCCTCGGCGAGTTCCCGGACCGGACGGAGGCCCGCGCCGAACTCCTCGCCCAGTACCTCGCCGCCACCCACCGCGACTCGCCGGGCGACGGGTGCTCCATCACGGCGCTGGCCTCGGACGCCGCCCGAGGGCCGGCCGAAGGCCCGCTGCGGAAGGCGTACGTGGCCGGGCTGGAGTCCATTCTCGGCCAGGTTGCCGAGTACCAGGACGCGGAGGGCGAGGAGGCCCGCCGCCGGGCGATCGTCGATCTGACGTCGATGGTCGGGGCACTCACCCTGGCCCGGGCGACGAGTGGGACACCACTGTCGGACGAGATCCTCGACGTCGTCCGCGACGCCCTCACGCGGTAGCTCAACCCCGCTCGATCCAGAGCCCGGCCGGCGACCACCGCCCCGAGGCTCGGTTGCCGCGCGCCCCCGCCGCTTCGCACACCCCCTGCGTGCCACCCCTCGATGGCCGCCTGCGCTGGTCACCTGCCGCATCGCCCGCACAGCTGAGATTTAGATTACGTAGCCAATCTTACCAGCGGTGATAGATTATGTCCGTCATCTAAAGAGCCGGTCGGGGTCCGCCGGATGGCGAGCGCCCCGGAAAGCGCCGAACCCGGCGACCACCGACCTCAGCTGGATCAGATCCGAACGGGAGAAGGACCATGTCAATGCTCACCGCGCCCAACCAGACCGTGCAGGCCGACAGCGGGACGACCTACACATACCGGCGATTCGGCAGGGCAGGCGGCACGCCGGTGGTCTTCCTGCAGTGCTTCCGGGGCAACATCGACATCTGGGACCCGGCACTGGTGGACGACATCGCCGCCGAGCGCGAGGTCATCCTCTTCGACGCCAGCGGGGTCGGCGGATCGACCGGGCAGGTGCCCACGACCGTACGGGAGTTCGCCCGGGACGCCATCGCGTTCATCGACGCGCTCGCGTTGACCACCGTCGACCTGTTCGGCTTCTCACTGGGCGGATTCGTCGCACAGAGCGTCGTCCTGCAGCGCCCCTACCTGGTACGTCGGCTCATCCTCGCCGGCACCGGGCCGCAGGGTGGACGTGGCTTCCACGCCTGGTCCGAAGAGACCCGCGGACACGCCTACCGGGAGGCACAGGACGCCGAGGACCTGCTCTACCTCTTCTTCGCCCCGACCGAGGAGAGCCGGGCCAAGGGCATGGAGTACGTCGGGCGCATCTTCACCCGCCAGGAGGACCGCGACGCCCCCACGACACTCGCCGTACGGGACGCGCAGGCCGAGGCCATCGCCGACTGGGGCATCCCCAGCGCCGCCCTGCTCGACCGGCTGGCCGCGATCCAGCAGCCCACCCTGGTGGCGAACGGCAACCACGACATCCTGGTGCCCACCGCCAACTCGTACCTGCTCGCCGGGCACCTGCCGAACGCCGAGCTGATCATCTACCCGGACGCCAACCACGGGTTCCTCTTCCAGTACCCGCACGAGTTCGCCGGCGAGGTCAACCGGTTCCTGTCCGCCGCGTGACCACTGCCGCCGCGCTCCGACGTCCGGAGCCCTCTGCGCTCTGACGTCCGGCATCCCCGGTTGCGGGCCGACCACGGCCGGCAACCGGGGCGGAGCCCCGGCCCGCCCGGACACCGACGGTCAGGTGTTCAGCTGCTCTCCTCGGCCCAGACCCGCCAGTCGTCGAGCACGCCGTGCAGGGCCGGGGTGAGCCAACCCGGCGCGGACCGCCGGAACACACCCGGATCCATCGCCCCCGCGCCGTCGGGCAGCGCGCCGAGCAGGTTCGGCACCATGTCGGTGAGATTCGTCCAGTGCACCAGCTCCGGCCTGGTCGGCCAGGCACCGATCACCACGCCGGCCGGCACCGCCCGACGGTCCAGCGCCTCCAGCGTCAACGCGGTGTGGTTGAGCGTGCCCAACCCGGCGCGGGCGACCACCACCGCCGGCGCGCCGAGGTTGGCCAGGTAGCCGGAGGAGAAGACCAGGGCGCTGTCGGTGCCCAGCCAGCGGGCCAGGTCCTCCTCCAGCGCCCGGTGCGCGTCGGTGGAGCCCCGCACCAGGCGCGACCCGGTCGCCCCCAGCCCGTACGCCGAGAGTGCCGCCGTGGCCGCGGCGGTGACCTCCGGGTGGGTGGCCAGGCCGAGATAGTCGTTGCCGGCCAGATCGGTCATCTGGTCGTCGGCCGGACGCGGGCGCAGCCGCCGGGTGAGCCCGGCCTTCGCCCGCAGCTCGGCGCGGCGGTCGAGCGCCGCGAGCCAGTCCGCCACCGTCACCCTCCCCCGCTTGCCTGCCGGTCAGCCCGACACCCGCCGGGCGAAATTACCACCCGCCGCCACCGGCCCGGCGATTCCACTCGGTGTGCGGTGCCGACCGGGCTGCCAGGTCATTCCGGCTGATCGGAGAGCCGAGGCCTGCGACGGGCCCCGGCAGCGACCGAGGGCTTTGGCACAGGCCTAGTAGGGTACGAGCCATGCCAGAGATCCTCGACCAGGCCCGGACCCAGGTCCTGGGTGACGGTGTCGGCCTCGATCAGGCCGGCGTCCTCGCCGTGTTGAACCTGCCCGACGAGCACCTGCCCGCCGCCCTCCAGCTCGCCCACGAGGTGCGGATGCGCTGGTGCGGCCCGGAGGTCGAGGTCGAGGGAATCGTTTCGCTCAAGACCGGCGGCTGCCCGGAAGACTGCCACTTCTGCTCGCAGTCGGGCCTGTTCACCTCACCGGTGCGCTCGGTCTGGCTGGACATTCCGTCGCTGGTCGAGGCGGCGAAGCAGACCGCCGCGACCGGGGCTACCGAGTTCTGCATCGTCGCCGCTGTCCGTGGTCCGGACGCCCGGCTCATGAAGCAGATGCGCGAGGGTGTCGCCGCCATCAAGGCGGCGGTCGACATCCAGGTCGCCGCGTCGCTGGGCATGCTCACCAAGGAGCAGGTCGACGACCTGGTCGACATGGGCGTGCACCGGTACAACCACAACCTGGAGACCTGCCGGTCGTACTTCCCCAACGTGGTCACCACCCACTCGTGGGAGGAGCGCTGGGAGACGCTGCGGATGGTTCGCGACTCCGGCATGGAGGTGTGCTGCGGCGGCATCCTCGGCCTCGGCGAGACCGTCGAGCAGCGGGCTGAGTTCGCCGCGCAGCTCGCCGAGTTGGACCCGCACGAGGTGCCGCTCAACTTCCTCAACCCGCGCCCCGGCACCCCGCTGGGTGACCGCCCGGTGGTCGAGGGCAAGGACGCGCTGCGGGCCATCGCCGCGTTCCGGTTGGCCATGCCGCGCACCATCCTGCGGTACGCCGGTGGTCGTGAAATCACCCTCGGCGACCTCGGCACCCGCGACGGTCTGCTCGGCGGCATCAACGCGGTGATCGTCGGCAACTACCTGACCACGCTGGGTCGACCGGCCACTGCCGACCTGGAGCTGCTCAACGAGCTGAAGATGCCGGTCAAGGCTCTCTCCGCCACGCTGTGACGACCATGACGACCACCGAGCTGTGGTGCGACCGGTGCGGTGAGGCGGCGACGGCCACCGCCCACCCGGGCTGCGCGTCGGCCCGCCAGTTGGAGCCGCCCCGGTTCTGCCAGC
>NZ_JAGPXZ010000375.1:0-5830 GCF_018070305.1 Micromonospora sp. M51
GGTGGTCCAGCTTCTTGAAGAAGGCCGGGTCACGTTCCCGGAGCTGACGGGTGATCGTGTCGAATCTGCGCTGATCCTCTTTGCTGAGCATGGCGCTGCCTTCCCCTCACGCGTTCAGCGGTTCGGCGGCATACCCGCTGCGGTGGCGGCTCACGCTCGCCCGTTGCTGCTACTTTTCCTCCACGCGAGCGCCCCTCATGTCCGGCTTACCCGGACCTTAAGTTTGTCTTTGGTGGTGAACGGCGCCGAAAGTGTCGGCTACGGGCAAGTGGTCCGATCCGTACTCGGCTGACGCGCGTACGCCCTGCTGGGAGAGTCTGCGGTCGGCCACCGCCCACCGCCCGCCGCGAAGGCAGCACTGAACGCTGTCTTAAGTGCCCTCACGGGTGTGTTCCGGCCACCTTGAAGGGCCCTGGGGCCTTGGTTACTTTGCCGTAGCAACTCCCTCAGGCAACAGTCGCCGCACTGCCGCACCTGCCCGGTAGCAGCTTCCGGCGCTCATCAGAAATCGGGATTGGTACATGGCCGACCAGAATGTGCCACCACGTCGACCGCGGGACGACCGCGGTTGGGACGGACGCCAGCACCACAACGCTGACGGCTACGGCGACCCCCACCCGCCCGCGCCCTACGGCTACGATTCGCCCCACCAGCAGCAGGGCGGCTACGCCGCGCCGGTCGACCCGCGTGAGCAGTACGCCGGGCAACCGGCCCCCGCGCCCCGCGGTCCGCAGTGGATCGGGCCGGAGGGCCTCGGCCGCCCGGCTCCGGCCCGCCCGGCCGGCACCGGACTGCCCACCCTCGACGACGACGACGATCCGGGTCGCAAGGTCGGCCGACGCAAGGCGATGGTGGCCCTCGGCGGCACCGCCGCCGTCGTCGCCGGTGGCGCGGCGCTCGCCATGACCCCGCAGTTGCGAGGCCTCTTCGGCGACGAGGCGGTGGCCGGCGACGCGACCGGCAGCACGGTCACCGACGGCACCGCGGCACGGCCCAGCGGCCAGCAGCCCAGCACGGTGCGTACCTACACCGAGCAGAACGAGAGCTACATGGGCTCGCGCGCCGGTGAGGCGCTGAAGAAGAACGCGCCGGCCGGTGGGCGCACCTACTCCGGCCCGGCCGCCGCGGCGGCGGCGACGAAGGTGACGGTGAAGACGGTCCTGGCCAAGGACCCGATCCTGCACCTGGCCCGGCGCGCCACCTTCGGCGTGACGCCCGCGCTGCTCGCCGACATCAAGCGCGAGGGCATGGACGCCTGGATCCGGGCCCAGCTGGACCCGGACAAGTTGGAGCCGAGCAAGGGTGAGCTGAAGCTCGCCGAGCTGCCGACCCAGAAGCTCTCCACGCAGCAGCTGCGTGACCAGCGGGACAAGCTCAACGAGCAGGGTGCCCAGCCGGAGCAGGAGATGGTCGACGCCACCATCGCCCGGCAGATCTGGTCCAAGCGCCAACTGTTCGAGGTGATGGTCGACTTCTGGAACGACTTCCTGCACGTCGCCGCGGACTTCGACGGCGGCGAGGTGTACCGCTCCTCGTTCGACCAGGACGTCATCCGCAAGCACGCCCTGGGCAGCTACCCGGAGATGCTGGTCGCCGCGAACAAGCACCCCGCGCTGCTGATCTACCTGAACCAGAAGGACTCCCGCAAGGACGCCATCAACGAGAACCTCGCCCGGGAGAACCTCGAGCTCTACTCGGTCGGCGTCGACGGCGGCTACAAGGAGCCGGACGTCCGGCAGGCCGCCATGCTCCAGACCGGCCGTGGGGTCCAGGACGGCAAGTACGTCTTCCGCCCCGAGCAGCACTACGTCGGCAAGGTGAAGATCCTCGGGTTCACCCACGCGAACAACTCGGCCGACCCGAAGAAGGCCGAAGCGGCCATCGACGCGTACATCACCTACATCGCGACGCACCCGTCGACGGCGAAGTACGTGGCGCAGAGCCTGGCCACCCGGTTCGTCTCGGACACCCCGCCCAAGTCCCTGGTGGACCGGCTGGCCAAGACGTACACCACCAACAAGGGCATGATCAAGCCGGTCCTGATGACGCTCTTCTGCTCCTCGGAGTTCTGGGCCGGTGTGGGCCAGAAGGTGCGCCGGCCGATGGAGTACCTGGTGGCCACGTACCGCACCCTGGGCGTCTCGCCCGAGGCGTCGCCGAAGCACAACAACGGCGACAGCAAGCGCACCGCGTACGCCCGGGGGCTGCGCCAGATCAACGACAAGCTGCGCGAGTTGGGCCACTACCCGATGGGCCAGCCCACTCCGGACGGCTACCCGGACGTCTACGTCGCCTGGACCTCGGCCGGCACCATGGTCAACGGCTGGAACGAGGCGGGCGAGATCCTGGCCGGCTACCGCACCACGTTCACGTACACCGCGCCGGAGAAGCTGGTCGCCAAGCCGCCGGCGACGGCCGGGGCGTACGTGGACGCGCTCTCCCTGCGGCTGGTGGGCCAGAAGTTCAGCACGCGGGAGAAGAACCTCATCCTCGGCGTGGCCGGTGTGGCGGCGACCGCCAAGGTCGACGCCACGTTCAACGGGGCCATCACCGCCGTCGCGCGGGCGATCCTCGCTTCCCCCCAGCACCACCTCCGGTGAGGCACCCGATGGAGAAGACTGTGTACAACTCTTTCCCCCTGCACCCCGAATGCCCGGACGTGCGACGGCTGGCCGACAACCCGGCCGAGGCGTTGCTGCGCGCCGAGGCCGACATCGTCGCCGCCGAGAACGCCGCCGAGTTCGACAGGTACCGCACCCTGGAGAACCTGGAGGAGGCCCAGCAGGACGGGCGGGGCGTGACCCGGCGGACCTTCGTCGCCGGTGCCGCGGCCACCGCCACCGCGCTGGCCACCGCCCAGTTCGTCACCACCTCGGCGTCGTTCGCGGCGACCAAGACCGGCACCCTGATCCACGTCTTCCTCTACGGCGGGCTGGACGGGCTGAGCCTCGTCGCTCCGGACAACGACCCGGTGCTCGCCAAGGCCCGCCTGGACCTGCTGCTCGGGAACGACTCGTTGGCCCTGGGCCGCGGCTTCAAGCTGACCAGCGCATTCAAGCCGCTGGAGAAGTGGCTCACCGCCGGTCAGCTGGGCTTCATCCCGGCGGTCTCGGACGAGCGGCTGTCCCGCAGCCACTTCCAGGCCGCGGACGCCTGCAACCTGGGCGGACTGCCCAACGAGACCGGTGGCCGGGGTTGGCTCGACGGGCTCGTCGACAACCTCGGCAAGGGCACGGCGTTCCGCAGCGTCGGCATCGGCAGCACGCTGCCCCGCTCGCTCGTCGGCAACAACGGCGCGCTCTCGCTGAACAGCGTCGGCTCGCTGCGGCTCAACGGTGACGAAAAGTTCCGGGCGGCCACCGAGAAGGCCATCAAGGGGCTCTTCACCGGGATCAACCACCCGGTCGAGGAGGCCGTGCAGGAGGGCATGGGCGCGCTGGCCACCGCCCAGAAGCTCGCCGCCAAGCCGTACCAGCCCGCCGCGGGCGTCACGTACGAGGGCGTCGGCCGGGCGTTCCAGCAGCTCGCCCAGCTGATCAAGGGCGGCGCCAACGTGCGGGTCGCCACCGTCGGCATGGGTGGCTACGACACCCACGAGAACCAGGGCACCCGCGAGGGTGGCCAGCTCCACCGCCGGTTGAACGAACTGGCCAGCGCGATGGCCGCGTTCTTCACCGACCTCGGCCCGAAGGCCGCCGACGTGACGATCATGGTGTCCAGCGAGTTCGGCAGGCGGGTCGGCTCCAACACCGGCGGCACCGACCACGGGCACGGCGGCGTGGTCACCCTGCTGTCCGGCAAGAAGCTGGCCGGTTCGCTGCTGGGCACCTGGAACGGTCTGGACAAGCTGGACTCCGGTGACGTGCCGGAGTACAACAACATGTTCAACGTCTACGGCGCGGTGGCCCAGGGCCGGTTCGGGCTCACCAACGCGGAGGTCGACAAGATCTTCCCCCGCCAGAAGTACGCCCCGATGAAGCTGTACGCGTGACGTATTCGCACACCCACGCCGCCGGCCGTCGTACCGGGACCTCGTCCCGGCACGGCGGCCGGTCGGCCGCACCCGTACCCCCACAGAGCCCGGCCCGGCGCGGACCCGGCGGCCGACGGCTGCTGGGCGTGCTGCTCCTGGTCGGCCTGCTCGCCAGCGTGCTCCCGTGGTGGTTGGGCACCCCCGCCGGATCGCTGCGCACCCCCGCCGCCACCGTCACCGCCGCCGGCCGGATCACCGGCCTGGTCGCCGGCTACCTGCTGCTGGTGCAGGTGCTGATGATGAGTCGCCTGCCGGTGCTGGAACGGTGGATCGGCGGCGAGCACACCGCCCGCTGGCACCGGGACATCGGGGCCACCCTGCTGGTCACCGTGCTGGCCCACATGTCGCTGATCCTCGTCGGCTACGCCGACCTGCGTAACCAGTCGATCCTCGCCGAGGTCGGCACGTTGCTCGGCGACTACGAGGACATGGTCTCCGCGTTCGTCGCCACCGGCATCATGGTGCTTGTCGGGTTCACCAGCATCCGGGCCATCCGGCGGGCGTTGCCCTACGAGCTGTGGCACCTGCTGCACCTGTCCAGCTACCTGATCCTGCTGCTCGGCTTCGGCCACCAGTTCACCCACGGCGCGCAGCTGTACAAGCCCGGCCCGGTGCGCACCGGCTGGATCGCGCTCTACGTCCTGGTGGTCGCCGCAGTGCTCTGGGGCCGGGTGATCGCGCCGCTGGCGTTCAACCTGCGCTACAAGCTGCGGGTCGCCGACGTGGTCGCCGAGAGCACCGACACCATCTCCATCTACCTCACCGGGGAGCGGCTCGGCCGGCTGGCGATGCTCGGCGGCCAACACTTCCGTTGGCGGTTCCTCACCCGGGGCTGTTGGTGGCAGTCGCACCCGTTCTCCGTCTCCGCCGCCGCCAACGGCCGCTGGCTGCGGATCACCGTCAAGGTGGTCGGCACCCACACCGCCGACCTGCGCGACCTGGACCCGGGCACCCGGGTCTGGGCCGAGGGCCCCTCGGGCACCTTCACCGCCGCGCACCGGCTGCGCGAGCGGGCGCTGCTGATCGCCGGCGGGAGCGGCATCACCCCGATCCGGGCGATGCTGGAGGAGTTGCCGCCGGGCGCCGCGCTGATCTACCGGGCCCGCACACCGGCCGACGTGCTGCTCAGCCGCGAGTTGGACTGGCTGGCCCAGGAGCGCGACACCTCGCTCTGGTACGTCATCGGTTCCCGCGACGACCCCGGCCCCCGCCAGCTGATGAGCCCGGACGGGCTGCGCCAACTGGTGCCCGACGTGGCCCGGCGCGACGTCTACCTGTGCGGGCCGCCCGGGTTGGTGGAACAGTCGGTGCGGGCGCTGCGCCGGCTCGAACGTGCCCCGGCGGCAGATCCACCTGGCCACGTTCGAGCTGTAGGAAGGGCATACCCATGCGTCGCGCGCTCCTCGCGATCACCGGCCTGGCCGCCAGCACCACCGCGCTGGTGGTGTTCAAGGGCTCGCCGGGCGCCACCCAGGTCGCCCAGAACCTGCCGACCGCCCAGCCGGTCAACCCCACCGCGCCGGGCGCCGACCCGAGCGCCGACCCGGCCGCGCCGGGCACGGACCCGGCCGGGGAGGTGGCCACGCCGTCGAAGACGGCCGACGCGCCGGTGTCGCCCAAGCCCGGCAAGACCACCGCCCGCCCCTCCGGCACGAAGACCACGACGAAGGCCCCGAGCACCCCGCGTACCACCAAGGCGCCCCAGCCGACCACCCGCCGGGTCACCGGCAACGGCTTCGACAACGAGTACGGGTACGTGCAGGTGCAGATCGTCGTCTCGGGTAACCGGATCGTCGA
>NZ_JAGPXZ010000376.1:0-5824 GCF_018070305.1 Micromonospora sp. M51
TCGACTCCGCCGAGTCGCGCAGCGACCCGAGCACCGCGCCGATCTTGTCGGCCGGCATCGGCTTGAAGAAGTGGTAGCCCTGCGCGGAGGTGCAACCCAGCTCG
The DNA here is from genome assembly GCF_018070305.1 of Micromonospora sp. M51. Classification (NCBI taxonomy): domain Bacteria; kingdom Bacillati; phylum Actinomycetota; class Actinomycetes; order Micromonosporales; family Micromonosporaceae; genus Micromonospora; species Micromonospora sp. M51. The sequence continues at coordinate 105 of NZ_JAGPXZ010000376.1, forward strand.
GCCAGGGCCATCCGCTGCTCGGCGGTCTCGACCCCTTCGGCGACCACCCGTAGCCCCAGCTCGTGGGCAAGGCCCACCGTCGTCCGGACGATCGCGGCGGCCTCCGGCGAGTCGGCCATCCGGATGACGAAGGAGCGGTCCACCTTCAGCTCGTCCACTCGGCGACCACCCGTAGCCCCAGCTCGTGGGCAAGGCCCACCGTCGTCCGGACGATCGCGGCGGCCTCCGGCGAGTCGGCCATCCGGATGACGAAGGAGCGGTCCACCTTCAGCTCGTCCACGGCGATCCGGGTGAGGAACGTCAACGACGAGAAGCCGGTGCCGAAGTCGTCGACAGCGAGTTGCACGCCCATCGACCTCAGCGTCGCCAACACCTCGTCGATGACCTCCAGCTCGCTCATCACCACCGTCTCGGTGATCTCCAGGACGAGCCGGTGCGGCGGCACCTGGTGGCGGCGCAACGCGTCGGCGATCTCCACCGGCAACCGGGGGTCCAGCAGGCTGCGCGCCGACAGGTTGACCGAGATCGGGACGTCCAACCCCTCCCGAGCCCAACCGGCGGCCACGCTGAGCGCCTTGTTCAGCACGTAGCGGGTGAAGGTGCCGAGCTGCTCGCTGTTCTCCACCGGCCGGATGAAGTCGGCCGGGTTCAGCCACCCCCGCCGGGGATGCTGCCACCGGATCAGCGCCTCCACCCCGGTCGGCGCACCAGTGGCCAGGTCGACCGCCGGTTGCAGTGCCAGCACCAGCTGATCGTCGACAGTCAACGCCTCACGTAGCTCGGCCAGCAGGGCGAGCTGGTCGGTGCTGGCCGCGTCGCGCGCGCCGTCGTACGCGGCGACGTTGCCGCCGCCCTCCTTGGCCTGGTACATCGCGATGTCGGCCCGACGCAGCAGCTCGGTCAGGTCAGCGGTGCCGGCGGCGGCCACCACCACACCGACGGAGACCTCGATGGACATCCGTACGCCGGCCACCTCGGTCGGCGCGGCCAGCCGCTCGGCGATCTCGCGGGCCTGGCGCAGCGCGTGGGCCATCGGGGCGGCCCGGTCGCCGAGCACCGGCACCGCCGTGAGCAGGAGGGCGAACTCGTCACCGCCGAGTCGGCCGAGCAGGTCCCCGGTGCGGACCAGCGCGTTGAGTCGGTTCGCGGTCAGCCGCAGCAGTTGGTCGCCCGCCGCGTGACCGAGGGTGTCGTTGACTTCCTTGAACTGGTTGATGTCCAGCAGCAGCAGCGCCACCGGGTGGTCGTGGCTGAGCTGTCGCAGCGACTGGTCGCCCCTGCTCAGCATCGCCGCCCGGTTGGCGAGCCCGGTGAGCGGGTCGTGCACCGCGTCGTACGACGAACGGGCGGTCACCAGGCGCAGCTCGTGGTGGGTAGCGGCGTCGTGCAGCGCGGCGGCGAGCGCGTCGCCGAACGCGGCCACCGCGTCGCGTTCCCGGGCGGTGGGCGGGGCCGAGCGGGGGAACCGCACCCGCAGCCGACCGACCGGCGCGGCACCGACCGACAGCGCCCGGCTCAGCTCGTGCTCGTCCGGTTCGGACTGTTCCGGTGGTCCGGTCTCGCGGTCGACCAGTTGACCGCCGGCGTCGCCCCGGTAGCGGTGCCACCGGCCGTCGGGCCGGGCCACGTCGACGTCCACCAGTTCGGCGTTGAACAGCGTCAGCGCTCCGGTGACCGCCGCGCTGGCCACCCCCCGCTCGTCGAGCTGGTTGAGGGCCGCGGTGGCCTCGGCGAAGGCCCGCCAGGTGCGGCGCTCCTGATCCGAGCGCAACCGGTAACGGTAGGTCTGTTGCAGCAGCCACAGCAGCGGCGGCAGCAACAGCAACCAGCGCGGGTCGAGCTCCAGCAGCGCGACCACCACGAGGCCGACCGCCACGTTGCCGACGAACATCAGCAGCTTGCCGCGCAGCGCGGCGAGCAGCGGCGGCCCGATGGGCAGGCCGTGCCGCAGACCCACCGTCACGCCGCCGAGCCAGGCGGTCACCAGGAGGTACGTCACCGAACCGGCGATCACGGCCAGCGCCAGCATCGGGGTGGGCGCAGAGAGCAGCGGCCGCCCGAGCGCGGTGGTCACGGACACCGCCAGTGCCGACGCGGCGGCGAGCGACGCGGCGATCCGGACGATCTCCAGGGCCGGACGGCGGTCGTTGTGCAGTGACAGGATCGTCCAGGCCAGCCCGGTGCCGAGCAGCGTGGCGGACGGGAGCCAGCCGGCGGGGGTCAGGTAGAGGCAGACGATCAGGGCCGCCTCGCCCCAGGTGATGCTGACCATGCCCGCTGGCGAGCGGAACCGCAGCCGGGCGAACTGGGCGAGGGCGAGGACAGCGACGGCGATGCCGAAGCGGGCCGGACCGCCAAGGGGGTCGTCGGCCGGCAGCTGGACCGGGAGGGTCAACCCGACCACCGCGGCGGCCACTGCGGTCACCGTGACGGCGGCGGTGAGCACGAGCAGCCGGCCCGGTGTGCCACGCACCCCGAGCCGATCGAACGGGTCGTCGGCCGGACCGGAGGTCATCGACCTCCCCCGTCAGCCGACCGACCGACGTCGCGGCGGGCGGCCGGTGCTGTGCTGGTCATCGGCGCCCCCTCCCGCACACGGCTCGGAGACTTTTGGTCCCCCCGGCGGAAGGCTAAGCCAAACCGGGTGGCCGCAACAGGGGGCGACCACCCGGTTCGGCGTGATTCATGCGCCGGCTACCCGTTCAGGTGCTGCTGGTGCCCGTTGGGAGCGGGTGTGGATGAATCCCGCCCCCCGGTCCCGTCTGTCGGATCGACGACTGACGCATCGGCCCTGGTCGGGTCGGCCGCCCCGGACTGCTGGGGGAAACGGTCCGGCAGACGGCGCAGCCGAGAGTTCATGTTGCGGATCAGCAGGATGGTCGCGGTGGCCAGCAGCAGGATGAGGAACAGACCCATCGGCCCGGCCAGACCACCCGTGCGGGTGTCCCCGAAGTTGTTCTCCGCGAGCACCTGGGCAGCGGTCAGCATGGCGTTCCTCCGAAGTGCGGTTGGTAACCAGGGTAGCCCTGCCCGGAATCAGCGCGCGTGCGCCGTCTCCCGCACACCCGCGAAGAGATCAGACTCGGGCAGCGGGCTGTCGACCATCGAGCGGGCCAGCTCGTAATCCTCGGTAGGCCAGGCGCGTTGCTGCAACTCCATCGGGACGTGGAACCAGAAGCCGTCCGGGTCGACCTGGGTCGCGTGGGCGCGCAGCGCGTCATCGCGGACCGGGAAGTAGTCGGCGCACTCCACCCGGGTGGTGATCCGGGGGCCCTTGTCGGGCCGATCCTCCCACCGCTTGAGCCACTCCTCGTAGGGCGACTCCAGCCCGGCGGCCAGCATGCCCTCGTGCAGCGCCATGATCTTGCCCTTGGAGAAGCCGATGTCGTAGTAGAGCTTCAGCGGCTGCCAGGGCGCGCCCAGCTCCGGGTAGCGCTCCGGGTCACCGGCGGCCTCGAAGGCGGCCACGCTCACCTTGTGACACATGATGTGGTCCGGGTGCGGGTAGCCACCCTCCTCGTCGTACGTGGTCACGACGTGCGGACGGAACTCACGCATCAGCCGCACCAGCGGACCCGCGGCGACCTCGACGTCCTGAAGGGCGAAACAGCCCTCGGGCAGCGGCGGCAACGGGTCGCCCTCGGGCAGGCCCGAGTCGACGAAGCCCAGCCAGGCCTGGTCGACACCGAGGATCGCCCGCGCGGCGTCCATCTCGGCCCGCCGGATCTCACCGATGTTGGCCCACACGTCGGGCCGGTCGAGCTTGGGGTTGAGCACGCTCCCGCGCTCGCCGCCCGTGCACGTCACGACCAGGACGTCCACCCCCTGAGCGACATACTTCGCCGTCGTCGCCGCGCCCTTGCTCGACTCGTCGTCCGGGTGCGCGTGCACGGCCATGAGACGCAGTTGCTCTGCCAACTTCGGCGCTCCTCGTCTGTGCCGGACGGTGGACCCGACCGGGCTCAACCGGCTGACCTGCCGGGATCTTCTCGCCGCACCCTGTCGCCGGCCAGCAGCGCCAGGCATGACCTGCCATTCCTGCCGCTGGACCGGGTGGGAGGATGGGGCTCTGTCATTCTTGCCGATGCCGCCGACAACAACGCCAGGAGATACCCGCCGGTGACCGAGACGCACGCCACAATTTCACCAGCTGCGCCGGAATTCCCGGCCGGGCGCTACGGCCGGCGTCGGGCACCGGGCGGCAAGCGCCGCCGTACGCTGCTGGCCGCGCTGGCGCTGCTGGCGCTGGTGGCGACGCTGACCGTGATCTCGTTCCGGCTCTACCGGCAGTACGGCGACCCGGTCTACGACGCACAGGTGATCACGTACACCGACATCACGGACAAGCAGGTGCTCGTCCACTTCCGGGTGACAGTCCCGCCGGGTGGCTCGGCGGTCTGCGTGCTGCGGGCCCGGGACCGTGCCGGGGCCGAGGTGGCCCGCGAACAGGTCACCGTGACCGCCGCCCCCGGGGATCGGCACGTCACGACCCGGCACCGCCTGGCCACCACCGCGCGGCCGTTCATCGGCGAGGTGCTGCGCTGCCAATCACCGTCCTGAGCTGCCCGAACAGCACTGGAAACGCTGTCGATCGAGCGCCTACCGCGGGTGTCGGATCCGGACACCGGCGGTGATGGCCGACACCCTGTGTCGTACCGCACTGGTAACTTGGTAGTTCACCTGTCAGCCAGCCACGCACAACTGAGGAGAACGCCTGTGTCCACTGGCAACGAGGCGCCCGCCACCTGGCTGTCCCAGGACGCGTACGACCGCCTCCAGGCCGAGCTCGACGAGCACATCGCCAACCGTCCGGCGATCGCAGCCGAGATCAACGCTCGGCGCGAGGAGGGCGACCTGCGGGAGAACGGCGGCTACCACGCCGCCCGCGAGGAGCAGGGCAAGGCCGAGGGTCGCATCCGCTACCTGCAGGAGCTGCTGCGCACCGCGAAGGTCGGCGAGGCCCCGTCCGCCGACGCGGTGTCGCCGGGCATGGTGGTGACGATCTACTTCGACGACGACACCAACGACACCGAGACGTTCCTGCTCGGTTCGCGGGAGATCGCGGCCACTACCGACCTGACCGTCTACAGCCCCGAGTCCGCGCTGGGCAAGGCGATCCTGGGCGGGCGAGCCGGGCAGACCTGCACCTACACGGCACCCAGCGGCGCCGACATCAAGGTGACGGTGGTCAGCTTCGAGCCGTTCTCCGGCTGACCCGTCGCCGACAGCGGCCGGCCGGGTTGACCGAGGCCGGCACCGAGACACCGCGTATCCGAGGCGTGGCACCTACCGGTGTCACGCCTCGGCTGCGAAGACCACCTGGTAGCCGCTGGCCCGCAGGGCGCTGATCAGCGTGTCCGAGTGTTCGACGCCCCGGGTCTCCACCGACAGCGCGACCTCCACCTCGCCGAGGCTGAGGTGCGGGTTGGCCCGCTGATGCTCCACGTCGACCACGTTGGCCCGGTGCTCGGCGATCTGGCTGAGCAACGACGCGAGCTGCCCCGGCCGGTCCGAACAGCGGACTGTCACCCGCAGGTAGCGACCCGCGGCGGCCAACCCGTGCTCGATCACCCGCAGCATCAGCAACGGGTCGATGTTGCCGCCGGAGAGCACGGCGACCACCGGCGTCTCCACCTCGACCACGCCGGCCAGCAGCGCGGCGACCCCGACCGCCCCGGCCGGCTCGACCACCTGCTTGCCGCGCTCCAGCAACATCAGCA
>NZ_JAGPXZ010000377.1:0-5815 GCF_018070305.1 Micromonospora sp. M51
GCTGACCCGAGCCCGGGACCAGGCGCTGGGCCGGCGTAAGCGACACGAGTTCACGCTGACCACGAACTACCGCAACTCGTCGGAGATCTTCGCGGTGGCGGCGGCGGAGATCCGCCGGCTCTACCCCGACCTGCCGCTGCCGACCGCCGTCCGCTCCACCGGGGTCGAACCGGTCGCGCTGGTGGTGCCGGCCGCCGGGTTGGAGACCGCGATCGTCGAGGCCGCCGCCGGCCTGCTGGCCGAGGTGGAGGGCACGGTCGGGGTGATCACGCCGGTCCCCCGCCGCGACGAGGTCGCCGGTTGGCTCGGCGCGCTCGGCGCGCCCAGGTTGCAGGTGGTGACCAGCCTGGAGGCCAAGGGCATGGAGTACGACGCGGTGGTGCTGGTCGCCCCGAGCGAGATCCGGGCGGATCCGGGCGCCGGGGTACGCACCCTGTACGTGGCGCTCTCCCGGGCCACCCAGCGGCTCACCACCATCGACCCGACCGGCTGACCTGCGCGGACCGCCGCCAGCGCGAGGCATCACCCGTACACTTGCACACATAGCGATGTGAGCATACATTTGACCGGGTCCCGGCCGGCGGCGGAAGGTGAATCTCGTGGGCGCAGGTCATGACCACCACCATGGGTCCGTCGCCAATGCCGCACACCAGCACCGGGGTCGACTCTGGGCGGCGTTCGGGCTGCTCGCCACCCTGATGGTGGTCGAGGCGGCGACCGCCCTGCACACCGGCTCACTCGCCCTGCTCTCCGACGCCGGGCACATGTTCACCGACGTGCTCGGCATCGGGATGGCGCTCGCCGCGATCACGGCGACCCGGCGGGCCACCAACGACCCGCAGCGCACCTTCGGGCTCTACCGGCTCGAGGTGCTCGCCGCGCTGGCCAACGCCGTCCTGCTCTCCGGCGTGGCGATCTACGTGGTGATCGAGGCGATCCGTCGGTTCGGCGACCCGCACCAGGTCATCGCCGGCCCGATGCTCGCGGTGGCCGTGCTCGGTCTGCTCGCGAACATCGCCGCCTTCGCCCTGCTGCGCGCCGGGGCCCGGGAGAGCATCAACCTCCAGGGCGCCTACCTGGAGGTGCTCGGTGACCTGCTCGGCTCGGTCGGCGTCATCGGGGCGGCGCTGCTCATCACCGTCACCGACTGGTGGTGGGCGGACCCCCTGGTCGCGGTCGCCATCGGCGTGTTCATCCTGCCGCGCACCTGGCGGCTGGCCCGCGCCGCTATCCGCATCCTGGTGCAGGCCGCCCCGGAGCACCTCCAGGTCACCGCCGTGCACGATCGGCTGGCCGCGGTGCCCGGCGTCGTCGAGGTGCACGACCTGCACGTCTGGACGCTCACCTCGGGCATGGAGGTGGCCTCCGCACACCTGACCATGGCGCCCGGGGCGGAGGTCGGCGCGGTGCTCACCGCGGCGCGTACGGCCCTGCACGACGACTTCCGCATCGAACACGCGACGTTGCAGATCGAGCCGGGCGCCGCCTCCGGCGCGTGTGGCTCCATCGAGTGGTGACGACCTTTTCGGAGCATTGCTCACTTTTAAGGTAATTTTCCGTGGTGACGCACGCACCGTCCGTCACATTGGCTGCAGCGGCCCCACCGGCACCGGTAGGCTCGGTCCCGGCCTCCACCAGGCGGCGCCTCCCGGCGCCGGTGGCGGTCGCCGCCTAATCGCCCAACCGGGCGAACCGGGGAACCATGTTCCTGGGGTGCATCCGCGTCAGCGGTAGGGATCTTCCGTCCCGAACCCGTCAGCTAACCCGGTCGGCGGCTGACGGAAGGACATGCGCAGTGGCACCAGCACGACCACCCGCCGCCCGACTGGCGGCCCTGATCGTCGCGATGTTCGCCCTCGGCGTCGCGCTTCCGGCCGGCACCGCCTCGGCCGCTCCCCCGACCGGCCTGCGGGCCGCCGCACCCGACTCCGACGAGGAGGGCGGCACCCCGGCGTTGCGCGCCCAACTCGAGGCGGCCAGCAAGGGCTACCTGGACGCCAAGCGAGCCCTGGACACCTCGGTACAACGGCAGAAGCAGCTCACCACCCAGCTGAAGACCATCGAGGTCGAGATCGACCAGCGCAACGGCAAGGTCGGCGAGATCGCCGAGGTGGCGTACCGGACCGGACGACTCGGCGCGATGTCGGCGCTGCTCAACAGCAGCACCCCGGAAGGCTTCATGGACCGGGCAGCCGCCCTGGACGCGGTGGCCGCCAACGAGGACCGGGTGCTGCGCGATCTGCTGAAGAGCAAGGACCAGGCCACCCGCACCCGGGTCGCACTGGACGGCGAGATCATTGAACAGCGCAAGCAGGTCGCGGTGATGGCCAAGCGCAAGGAACAGGCCGAACGGGCCCTGACCGTGGCCACCACACCCAAGACACAGAGCACCGCCGACACCGGCTCCAACCGGGGCACCTCCACCGCCAACGCGACGGCCGCGCCGCGCAACTCCGACGGCTCCTGGCCTTCCGAGTCGTGCAGCGTGAACGACCCCACGCCGGCCAGCGGCTGCATCACCCCGCGTACCCTGCACGCGCTCAACCAGGCCAAGGCGGCGGGCTTCACCCGGTACGTCTCGTGCCACCGCCCCAGCGGCTCCGGTGAGCACCCGAAGGGCCGGGCCTGCGACTTCGCCGCACAGAAGGGCGGCTTCGGCGGAGCCGCGACCGGCGGCGACAAGACCTACGGCAACAACCTGGCCGCGTACTTCATCCGCAACGCGGACCGGCTCGCCGTGCTCTACGTGATCTGGTACAAGCAGATCTGGCTGCCCAGCAGCGGATGGAAGTCGTACAGCGGGGCGCACGGGACCCCGTCCACCGACCACACCAACCACGTACACCTGTCGGTCTACTGACCCACCCGTGGTGATGCCTGTGAGTCATCACGATGACTCACAGGCATCACCCGCGTCCGGGGCCGGCTACGTCGCCGGGCGTACCCCTGATGTCGTCGCTCGGCGGACGACCCGGCCGGGGCCGGCGGGCAGCATCGCGGTATGCCTCGGATCCGACCCACCACCCGCAAGGCGCTGCTCACCCTGCACCTCGTCACCTCGCTCGGCTGGCTCGGCACCGACCTGGTGCTGCTCACCCTCGGCATCGCCGTGCAGCGGGGCGCCGACCCGGCGGTGGTCTACCCGGTCACGGCCCTGATCGGCACGGTGCTGTTCGCGCCGCTGAGCGTCCTGGTCTGGCTGATCGGAGTGGCCAGTTCGCTGCTCACCCCGTGGGGCCTGCTGCGGCACCGCTGGGTGCTGGTCAAGCTCGTGCTCACCACCGTGATGGTCGGGCTGGTGCTGTTCCTGCTCACCCCGAACCTGCGCCACGCCGGAGCGGTCGGCGCCGCCCTGCCCGCCCGGGATCGCGCCGACCTGGTCATCGCGCCGGCCGTGTCCACCAGCCTGATGATCATCGCGACGGTGCTCTCCACCTACAAGCCGTGGGGCCGCCGACGCACCGCCGCAGCCACCGTCGCCGGCCGCGGCCGCGCCACCGCCCGGCCCTAACGACCCCCGCCCACCCATGACGCTCGTGGCCGGCGCCCACCCATGCTCGCGCTCGAACCAGGATGTAGTGGCCTCGATGCGACAGGAGGCCACTACATCCTGGATTGAGCACGATCATGAAGCGGGGTGGCGGGCCGGGGCGGGGGCGCAGGGCGGGGCGGAGGGTCAGCCCGGGGGCGGTGGGGGTTCGCCGGTGCGGTCGAGGGCTGCGCCCAGCCGGGTGGCGAGGGCGAGGTGGGCGGCTCGGGCCTGGCGGAACGCGTACCGGAACAGCGGCGTCGGCGCCGTCAGGGTGATCTCCACGTCGATGCGGACCAGGCCGTCGGGCTCGGCGCGCAGTCGGGTGTGGTTGCGCACCGTGGTCGCCGGCCACTGGCGGGCCATCATGACGATCTCGTCGGTCTCGCTGATCAGCACGTCCGCGTGGTACGTAGTCCGGAAGCGCAGCGGGCCGGCCACCAACCGGTCGTTGATCGTGTAGCTGGCCCGCGCCCCGGGCCGGGGCGGCACCCGGCGGACCTGGACGATCAGCGGATGCAGCTCGCCCTGCCGGGTCAGGTCGCTGAGCAGCGCCGCGGCCTCGGCTGGTGAACTCCGGGCCTGGACGGTGTAGCTGAAGGTATCGCTGCTGAGCACACCGTCTCCCGCCGCCGTTGGTCGCCCGATCGTCCCGTACCGATGTCCGGCTGGCAACGCCCGATCGCACCCGACGCCGCGCCGGGCCGGGCCGATGCGGCGAGCCGCCACCATCTGCCCCATTAAGCTCAGTTAGTGCGAAATCTTCCGAAGATGCCGGAGCGCGACGACCTGTACGGCGACAACCGATGAGCGGGCACGTGATGGTCTTCGCGCCCACTCCACAGCTGACGGTGACCGTTGACCAGCCCAACGACCACCCCGAGCTGCACCTGCACCCCGGCGGGCAGGGCGTCTGGCAGTCCCGGATGGTGATCTCCCTCGGTGTCGACGTGGTGCTCTGCACCGCCCTCGGTGGTGAGATCGGCCAGGTGCTGGAGCCGCTGCTGGTCAGCGAGGGCGTGGACCTCAAGGTGGTGGTCCGCGACTCCGGCAGCGGCGGGTACGTGCACGATCGCCGGGACGGCTCCCGGCAGGAGATCGTCGACGTACCCGGGCAGCCACTGAGCCGGCATGAGATCGACGAGTTGTACAACCTCGCCCTCGGTGAGGGCCTGCGGGCCTCGGTGAGCATCCTCAGTGGACCCAACGAGCCCTGGCTCGTACCGGCCGACCTGTACCGACGCTTCGCCGCCGACCTCGGCGCGAACGGCGGCCGGGTGGTGGTCGACCTCTCCGGCGATCACCTCGGTTCGGTGCTGGAGAGCGGGGTGTTCTTCCTCAAGGTGAGTCACGAGGAGTTGATCCGCGACGGCCGCGCCCGCAGCGACGACACCGTGGAACTGACCCAGGCCATGTACGAGTTGCACGCGGGCGGCGCCGAGACCGTGGTGGTGAGTCGCGCCGACCAGCCGGCGTTGGCGCTCATCGACGGGGAGTTGTTCCAGGTCGAGATGCCCCGGCTGGAGGCCGCCGACCCGCGCGGCGCGGGCGACTCGATGACCGCCGGAGTGGCGGCCGTCGTGGCCCGGGGCGGGGACATCCGCACCGCCATCCGCACCGGCGCCGCCGCCGGCGCGCTGAACGTGACCCGGCACGGCCTGGGCACCGGACGACTGGACTCAATCACCGGCCTGGTGGACCGGGTCCGACTGGTGCCGGCGGACAGCCGGCAACAGGAGCGGACCACCCCGGACGAGTTGGCCGACCGGGTGGCCGAGCGATGACACTGCGAGTGTTGATCACCAACGACGACGGGATCGCGGCGCCGGGCATCCAGGCGCTGGCCTGGGCGGCCCGACAGCGGGGCCTGGACGTGGTGGTCGCCGCGCCGATGGAGGAGGCGAGCGGCACCAGCGCCGCGATGAGCGCCATGGAACGCGACGGGCGGGTCGTCGTGAACGACCACCCGCTGCCGGACCTGGCCGGTGTGCCGGCGTACGGGGTCGCCGGGTCCCCCGGCTTCATCACGCTGATCGCCCTGCACGGGGCGTTCGGTCCACCGCCGTCGGTGGTGCTCTCCGGGGTCAACCGGGGTGCCAACGCCGGCCGGGCGGTGCTGCACTCCGGGACCGTGGGCGCCGCGTTCACCGCCGCCACGAACGGGTGCCGGGCGATGGCGGTCTCCCTCGACGTGCTCTCGGCCGGCGAGGCGACGGCCGCGAGCGGTGGCGCCGCGGTGGACGCCGCCGCCCGCGTACGCGACGCCGAGCGGCACTGGAGCACCGC
>NZ_JAGPXZ010000378.1:0-5805 GCF_018070305.1 Micromonospora sp. M51
GGCCAGACCTCGGGCCAGCCGCTCGACGTCCCGGGGGACTCCGGCGGTCTGCGTGTGGACGAAGTCGACCAGGTCGGCGGGGCGACCCAGCTCGGGTGTGGCGGCGAGGTGGGCGGCGGTCTGCTCCCGGGTGAACGGCGTGAGCAGCACGGCCCGCCCGTCGCGTCGCAGGGCGTCGACCAGCTCGCTGAACGCCGCCGACCGCGGCCACGGGCGGTGGGCGACCACCAGTCGGTGTCGACGGCCGGCGACCAGACGCAGCAGAGCCCCGATCCGGGCGTCGTCGAGCAGGTGCGCGTCGTCGACCAGCAGCACCGTGTCGGGGTCGACCGGCGCGCCCGGCTCCGGTGCGGCCGTCTGGACGGCGATGCCGGCGCGCTGGTGAACGCGCTCCAGCTCGGCGAGGAGCGCTGTCTTACCGTGGCCGGCCGGGCCGGCGATGCCGACGGCGAGCGGGCCGACCAGATTCTGGGCGACGGTGTCCAACAGGGCCTGCAACCCCTTGTCCACTGTCAGTCCTGGTACGGCGAGGTCATTCATGATCATCAGGGTCATCCTTCGCGCCCCCGGGCGCGGGCCAGCGCCAGGCGGGACGGCTTCGGCAGTTCCAGTGGGAGGAGTCGGACCGGGGGCCGCGGTGGCGGATCGCCCGGAACGGTGTGCTGAGGGCGGCGTTGTGCCGGGATGGTGGCCCGCCCGGCACCGCTGACCGGGGCCGGGACGCGGGCCGGCGCCGGCTGGCGGGGGCGTGGCGACACCACCTGACAGGCGGCCATCGCGGCGCCGGTGGCGGCGGTCAACTGTGCGTCCGGCTCCACCTCGACCGGCACCGGCAGGGCCGCGCCGATCAGCTCGGTCACCAGCGGGACCCGGGTCGAGCCGCCGGCCAGCAGGACGCCGTCGAGCTGCGCCGCAGTCAGGTCGGCGCTGCGCACGGCCCGCAGCAGCAGGTCGACGGTGGCCTGCACCGTCGGGCGGATCATGGCCTCGAACTGCGCCCGGGTCACCGGCACCCGGGCCGGGCCGTTGGGCAGGGTCAGCACCACGTCGGCTGTGAGGTCGACGGTCAGCACCCGCTTGACCCGGTCGCACTCCGCGCGCAGCCCGCGCAGCGCGGCCTGGGCCCCGCGACGTCCGGTCGCTGCCAACTCCCGGGCCAGCACGGTACGAGCGTGCTCGGCCAGCGCCTCGTCGAAGTCGGCGCCACCGATCGAGTCGAGACCCTGCGGGGTGCCGAACGTCTCGTACGTGCCGCGTGGGGTGCGGCGCACCAGGGCCGCCTCGAAGCTGTTGCCGCCCAGGGCGTAGACCACAGCCGTGCTGCCCGCGAACCCGCGAGCGGCGTGGCTCTCGGCCACCGTGACGGTGCGGGGCAGCAGTGTCACGTGCCGCAGGCCGAGGTCCGACAACGCCCGGTGCAGCACCTCCCGCCGGTAGGGGCGCCAGCCGGCCGGGTGGCTGAGCACGATCGCCTCGGCCGCCCCGCCCTCCAGGGCGTGCACCCGCTCCACCACCCACGCCGCCAACTCGGCGGTCAGCGTCTGCGGCGCGCACGGCTCGCCGCCGAGCAGCACCGGCACGTCGTCGCCGATCCGGTGGACGAAGTCCCGGGTGGTGCGGCTGCCGTCGTCGGTCGCCGGCTCACCGACCCGCAGTGAACCGTCCTCCGCCAGGCACAGCACCGAGGGCATGAGAGGTGAGACGGCACTGAGCGGGACTGCCTCGGGGCGGGTCCAGGTCGCGCCGCGTCGTGCGACGGCCGCGGCGGTGTTGCTGCTTCCGATGTCTATCCCCAGGACGTACGGCATCGTCTCTGTCTCTCCCCGTGAGTCGGCCGGTCGGTGGCGATGGCGCCGGCTGCCCGACGACGCACCCCCGGCGAACCCCGCGGGCTCCTACGTTCGTACCAGAGATCAGTCCCTGGTCGGGACCCTAATCTCGTCGGGACGGTTTCCCCCTGTCCCCCTAACGTACGAGGTGGCGGAGCCCCTAGTTCAACCGGCCCGGATGCGGGCTGAGCCCCGATGCCCGGGGGCCACCCCCGGCAATAGCGTCGTCACTGTCGACGTACGACACCCCGCCCAACGCCAGATCCGAGGAGAACCGGCACATGGACTCGCAGCAGACGCTCCACGACTTCGTGCTCGACCTACTGACGAACCCGGACGCGCGGTCGGCCTTCGACCTCGACCCGGAGGGTGCGTTGCGGGGCGCCGGGCTCACCGACATCACCGCTGCTGACGTGCAGGACGTCGTACCGCTGGTCGTCGACTACGCGCCGGGGGCGGGCCTCGCGCCGCTGGCTTCGCCGGTGGGGCAGCTCGGGCTGGACCCGCTGCTCACCGACACCACCGACGTGGTGGGTCAGTTGCAGAGCGTGGCGCAGCAGATCAGCGTCACCAGCTCGCCCAGTGGCGTGGACGTCAAGGCCGGCGTGCTCGGCGCCATCGCTGTCGACCCGTCGACCGCCGCCGCCGGGGTCACCGTGCTGCCCGGCATCGGTCTGGGCGTCGGTCCGTCCGGCCTGGACACCGACCTGGCGGGTGTCTCCGACGTGGCGCACACGCTCGACGCGGACGTGGTGCAGCCGGTGGACGCCATCGCGGACCCGGTGCTCGGGGACGTCACCAGCACCGTCGGTGACCCGACCGGTCTGCTCGACGTCACCGACTCGAACCTGATCGGCGGCGACCTGACCGGTGGTGCCCTCTCCGGCACCCACGGTCAGCTCGGCGGGGTCGTCAGCTCGCTGGGTGTCGACGACACCCTCAACGGGCTGGGCCTCGGGCACGGCGACGGTGTCGTCGGCGGGGTCCCGCCGCTTGACGTGCCGTCGACGGTGGGCGGCGTGACGCACCAGGTGGACAGCCTCCTCCCCGGTGTCACCGACACGGTCGGTGACGTGACCGGTGGGGTCACCGATGGTGTGCTCGGCGGCGACTCGCACGCCTCGTCCGATCACGGGCTGCTGGGTATCACCGGCGGTCTGCTCTGACCCGGATCTCCGGGCGGAGCGAGGGGCCGGATCGTCTCGGGCGATCCGGCCCCTTCCGGTTCCACATCCGGTCCCTCTTGATAATTGAGCCGAAATCCGCACACTTGGTGCGGTGATGGCCGGGATCTGGTTGGACGTGCTGGACGAGATCGCCCGCACGTGCACTGCACACGGTCGCGGTGACCTGCTCCAGACGGTGCGGCAGAAGCGTGCGCAACTGCTGGATCCGACACTGCGTGTCCTGGTCATCGGCGAGCCGAACCAGGGTAAGAGTCAGCTGATCAACGCGATCATCAACGCTCCGGCCTGCCCGGTCGGCGACGGCCGTACCACCGTCCTGCCGACAGTGGTGCGGCACGCCGAGGCCCCCGCCGCGGCGGTGGCCCAGGCGCCGCCACCGACCCCGGGCCAGGCCACCGGCGCCGCCACGGTCACCATCGAGCGGACCCCGGTGGCGCTCAACCAGGTCGCGGCGAGCGTGGCCGGCCTGGTCGGGCGTCGGCCCGGCGGCGGCCCGGCGTACGTCGAGATCGGGCTGCCGCGAGCCCTGCTCGGGGCCGGGGTGGTGCTGGTGGACACTCCCGGCACCGACGAGGTCGCCGGTCTCGGCGCCGCCGCCCCGGTCGCCGCGTTCAACCGCGCGGACACCGTGCTGCTGGTGTCCGACTCGACCCGGGAGTTGTCCGTCGCCGAGCTGAACATGCTGCTGCACATCATGCGGTCCCATCCGAACGTGGTGGTGGTGCAGAGCAAGACCGACCTGGTGGCGGACTGGCGTACGGTCGCTGAGCGCAACCGGCAGCACCTGGCCGAGGCGGGGGTGCCGGCAACGCTGATCCCGGTGTCCGCGGCGCTGCGACTGCGCGCCGCCGCGGCCGAGGACCACGCGCTCAACGCCGAGTCCGGTTTCCCGGCGCTGATCGCCCGCCTGCAACGCGACCGGGCCGGCAAGGCCGACCACCTGGCCCGAGCGGCGGTGCAGACGGTGGCCCGCACGGTGGTGGAACAGTTGGCCGCGCCGCTGCGCGCCGAGTTGGCGACCCAGGAGGAAGAGGAGCAGTCCGGGCCGATCGCCCGGCTGCACGCGGCGCAGCGCGAGGTCGACGAACTGCGCCGGTGCTCCACCCGGTGGCAGAACACACTGACCGACGAGATCACCGACCTGCTCGCCGACCTCGAGTACGACCTGCGCGACCGGACCCGTCAGATCCTGCGCGCGGTGGACGAGGCGTTCGACACCGCGGACCCGTTGGTCGCCTGGGACACGTTCCAGGAGTGGCTGGAGCGAAGTCTGGTGGAGGCGGCGGAGGCGAACCACGAGTGGCTGATCCAGCGCTGCGACTGGATCGCCCGGCGGGTGGCCGCCAACTTCGACAGGTACGGCTACGACGTGCTGCCGCCCTGGTCGATGACGATGCCGGAGGACATGGGCGAGCGACTGCCCGAGCTGCAACGGCCGATGATCGACCGGTTCACCACCGGCCAGAAGCTGTTCACCGGCATGAAGGGCTCGTACGGCGGCATGCTGATGTTCGGGCTGGCGACCACCCTGGCCGGGATGCCGATGATCAACCCGGTCTCGGTCGGCATCGGGGCGCTCTTCGGTGGCAAGAGCATCCGCGACGAGAGCAAGCAGTTGCTGCGTCGGCGGCAGGCCACCGTCAAGACGGCCATCCAGCGGCATGTCGACGACTTCTTCGTCCGGATCGTCCGGGACTGCCGTGACGCCGCGCGGCAGGTGCAGCGG
The DNA here is from genome assembly GCF_018070305.1 of Micromonospora sp. M51. Classification (NCBI taxonomy): domain Bacteria; kingdom Bacillati; phylum Actinomycetota; class Actinomycetes; order Micromonosporales; family Micromonosporaceae; genus Micromonospora; species Micromonospora sp. M51. The sequence continues at coordinate 4,743 of NZ_JAGPXZ010000378.1, forward strand.
ATGTTGCGGGATCACTTCACGGGGCTGACCGAGGAACTCCAGGAGGCCATCGTGCAGTCGTTCCGCAGCGCGAAGCAGGAGGCCGACACCGATGCCTCAGTGCGCGAGCAGCGGCAACGCGAGATCCGGCTGAAGATGACCCGGTTGGCCGCGCTCTACGAGCAGGCCCAGCAGTTGACCGGCGCCCGCTCGGCCCCGCTGCTGCTGGAGCCGCAGGCATGACGGTGGGGGTGCGCCTGGACGAGGCGGCGTGGGGGTTGCTGCACCAGGCCATCGAGCTGTACCAGGACAATCCCCGGGCCGTGGCGGAGCTTCGGCATCAGGTGGCCCGGTTGGAGCAACCGCTGCGGATCGCCGTCGTCGGCCCGTGGCGATCGGGCAAGTCGACGGTGCTGAACGCGTTGATGGGCGAGGAGGTCGCGCCGGTCGAGCGGGCGGACGGCGCCTTCACCTGGTACGAGGACGGCGAAGCGCCGCGGGCGATCGCGTACCCGGTCGGGCAGCCACCGCAGGAGTTGGCGGTGGTGAAGTCGGCGACCGGGCTGCGGGTGGATCTGGGCTGGGGTACGGGCGAGGTCCGGGACATCGTGGTGCGGTGGCCGACGCGGGCGCTGCGACAGATCACGTTGATCGACACCCCGGCGGTCAGCAGCGGCGCCGAGCAGGACCGGTCGCCGGTGTTGGAGCGGGTGCTGCGGGATTCGGACGCGGTGTTGTACCTGACCCGCGACTGTCGCGACAGCGATCTGCGGGTGCTGGAGTCCGCACGCGACAGTGCTGTCGGTCAGTCCGCCCCGGTCAACGTGATCATGGTGTTGTCCCGGGCCGACGAGACCGGCGGGGGCCGCATCGACGGCCTGCTCACGGCCCGGCAGCTGGCCCGGCGGCACCACCGTGACCCGAGGGTCAACGCGCTCAGCGTCAACGTCGTGGCGTGCAGCGCGATGATCGGCCTGGCGGGCCGGATGCTCGGTGAGTCGGACTTCGCCGCGCTCGCGACAGTGGCCCAGGTGCCCCGGGCGGAGTTGGACGTCCACCTCATCTCCGCCGACCGCTTCCTCCA
>NZ_JAGPXZ010000379.1:0-5799 GCF_018070305.1 Micromonospora sp. M51
GGTAGAGCCCGACTCCCTGCGCGGGGCCGCTGACCGCGGGACGACCGGTGATGACGAGGCTGGGCCGTACCCCGCACCCCGCCAGCAGCGGACCGAGCAGCAGTGCGCCGGCGAGCAGCGCCCGCCCGGTGCGCCGGCCGGTCACCGGGCACCCCCGGTGTCCGTCGTCTCGCGGGGCAGCCGGAGCGTGAAGACCGCGCCGCCACCCGGGGCGTTGCCGGCGACGAGAGCCCCCCGGCGCTCGCCGTGGCGGTGCAGCCGCGCGTTCTCCCAGGAGATGGCGAGGCCGAGGCCGCTGCCCTCGGAGCGGGTCCGCGCCGTGTCGGCCTTGTAGAAGCGGTCGAACACGTGCGGTAACACCTCCGGGTCCAGCCCCGGCCCCTGGTCGGCCACCTCGATGGTGACCCAGTCCGGATCGGCGCTCACGCGTACGGTCACCGGCTCGGCACCGTGCCGGAAGGCGTTGCCGACCAGGTTGGCGACGATGACGTCCAGCCGGCGGGGATCGAGCCGGGCCACCACAGCGGGAGGCAGGTCGGCGCGTACCCGGTCGGTCCAGCCGCGGATCCGCAGGGTCGCGGTCACCGCCGCGCCCACGTCCACGTCGTCGAGGGCGAGCCGGGCCGTGCCGGAGTCGAACCTGCTGATCTCGATGAGATCGTTGACCAGGTGGGTGAGGTTCTGCGTCTCCTGGCTGACCAGCCGAGCGGCCCGGCCCGCGTCCCCGGGCAGGTGCTCGGCCTCCTCGTCGAGCACGTCGGTGACCGCCGTCATCGCGGCCAGCGGGGTGCGGAGCTCGTGCGAGACGTCGGCGACGAAGCGGCGGGCGTCGGATTCCATCCGCCGCAGCTCACCGACCTGCCGCTCCAGCGTGCCGGCGGTGTCGTTGAAGGTCCGCGCCACGTCGGCCAGCTCGTCCACGCCCCGGACCGTCAGCCGGGTGCTCAGGTCGCCCTCGCCGAGGCGGCGGGCCGCTCGGCCCAGGTCGCGGACGGGTCGCAGGACCCCCCGGGCGGACAGCAGGGCCAGCAGGACGGCGAGGAGCAGGGACAACCCTCCGGTCCACCACGCCCTGGTGGCGAGCTGGTCGATGCTCTGCTGCTCGGGCACGAGATCGCGCACCGAGTAGACCTCCAACCCGGACGGGTGGGCCGTGCCGTCGGGGCGCTCGAGCCGCAGTTGGGTGCCGATGAGCAGCCAGGGCCGCCCGTGCTGCGAGACACGCTGCCAGGCGATCTGACCGTCGCCGACCTCCGCCCGCAGCTCGGGGCTGAGCGGGGCGGGTGTCTGCGAGCCCTGTGCCCGCATGTCCCGGTAGATGACCACCGCGAAGCCCTCGCGGTCGGAGAGCCGCTGGGCCAACAGGTCCAGGTCGTTCTGGGTCGGCGGAAGCTGGGCGATCGGGTAGACCTTGGTGAGCTGGTCGGTCAGCGACATCACCGCGGCGTCCTGCGCCTGCTGGAGGATGACGGTCCGGGCCTGGAAGTAGCTGCCGCTGGCCACGACGGCCGTGGTGGTGACCCCGAGCAGCGCGAACGCCAGCAGCAGCCGGACCCGCAGGCTCGATGCCTGGGCGGCGACCGAGCGCCAGAAGGTCACAGCGGCCCGAACCGGTATCCGAAACCACGCACGGTCTGGATGAAGACCGGCGCCGACGAATCGGCCTCGATCTTGGCGCGGACCCGCTGGACGCACGCGTCCACCAGTCGCGAGTCACCGAGATACCCGTGCTCCCACACGGCCTCCAGCAGTTGCTGCCGGCTGAGCACCTGACCGGGCGTGTGCGAGAGTTCGAGCAGCAGCCGCAGCTCCGTGGGGGCGAGGCTGACCGGCGTCCCGTCCTTGCTGACCACCAGGGCCGCCCGGTCGATGGTCAACGCGCCGTGCTGTTCCAGGCCGGCCCGCTCGCCGCCGCGCCGCGAGTCGCCACCGGTGCGTCGCAGCACCGCGCGGATGCGCGCCTCCAGGACCCGGGCCTGCACCGGCTTGACCACGTAGTCGTCGGCGCCGGCCTCCAGGCCGGCGACCACGTCCATGTCGTCGTTGCGGGCCGTGAGCATGATGATCGGCAGGTCACCGAGCTGCCGGATCCGGCGGCAGACCTCGAACCCGTCCATCCCGGGCAGCATGAGATCGAGCACCACGACATCGGACGGGGCCGCGCGCAGTCGCTCCAGCCCCTGCTCACCGGTGCCCACGGCGTGCACCGTGTGGCCCTGCCGGGTGAGCGCCCACTGCAGTCCGTCGCGCACCGTCTGGTGGTCTTCGATCAACAGCACCTGGGACATGTCGTCAAGTATCCCATCATGAGATCTTTCGGGCTTCGGTCGACGGCTGCGGCTGCGCGGGGCTCCGCGCCGCCCTCGGCACCGCGAAATCCGTCGAACGCACCAGGAACACCACAGCGCCCACCAGGAACATCGTCGAAACGGCCGCGGCCACGATCGCAACCAGCGGCCCGCGCTGCACCGACGCGGCCAGACCGGGCACGACCACCACCAGCGCCCAGACCAGCACGACCAGACCGACCGCCGCCTCGGCCAGCCCGCGCCAGAGGCCGCCGCCGGCCGAACCGCCGGCCGCGTCGTGGTCGGTGGGCCGGGCCGCCAACGCGGCCGCGGCCAGGAGAAACAGTGTCACCCCCAGCAGTACGCCACCGAGCACGTCGCTGAACCGGTGCCAGCCCGCGATCATCGTGGCGGCGGCGATCACCGAGACTCCCGCCGCACCCGGCACCGCCAGCCAGCGCCGGGCCCACCCGGGCAGGACCAGCAGAAACGCCAGCAGCAGGGCGGTCGCCGCCGCGACGTGACCGCTGGGAAAGCTGTTGTGGGTGGTGGAACTCTCGATCTGCAGGTCCGGGCGGAGCAGTTGTGTCTTCACCGCGCCGGCCACCAGCACCGCGCAGACGACGATGCCCACGCCGACGGCGCCCGCCACCAGCCGGCGGCGCAGCACACCCACCAGCAGCACCACGCCGAGCAGGGCCGCGATGAGCGTCGGGTTGCCGAAGGTGGCCAGCGCGGTCTTGGCCGGGCCCACGAGCGCTGTCCGCTGCTCGTACCCGCCGCCGGATTCGGCGGGCGGCAGGAGCACCCCGTCCAGCCACTGCCCGGGATAGGTCCGCACGAAGACGGCGGCGGTGAGGGTCAGCGCGAGCAGACCACACAGCGCCGCGGCGAGCAGTCGGAGCCCCAACGGCACCGCCGCGCGGGCGTGGGGCAGCGGGCGCGCCGGACCGGGTGTCGGGCGCCCGACGGAGTACAGCGATCCGGTGGACATGGCGACCATGCTCGCCCCCGCAGGTCCGTACGCCGTCCTCGAATTGTCTTGGTTCTGTCACAACCACCCCCGCCGCTTCCGGAGAAGCGCATGGTCGGCGGTGGGGTCGGGTGGCCTGGCCGGCGCAACGGGATTCACATGCTTACATGCAACTATGTTTTACCTAGCCGAGATCAGCCACCACTAGGGTCAGGACGCCGATCGATGTCTCGGTCGGCGGTACGACAATCCATCCGGAGTGATGTGGGGAACCGGAAGGTGTTGGCACATGCAGGAAATTCCAGTCGCCAGCCTGGTCATCGGCATCGCATCCTCGCCGGCCGAGCGGCGACATCTGGCCCGGCTGCTCGGCGGCAGCGACGCCTTTCTGATCGTCTCGACAGTCGACCAGGCGCGAGAGTTTCTCGGGGTGGTCGAGGCGCCCGCCGCACCGGCCCCGCCGACCACCGCGGCGCGCGCCGAGGGGGCGCCGAGCCCGCAACCCCCGCCACCGGCCCTGGCGGTCGACTCCGACCGTCGGGTGCTGCGGTGGCGTGACCAGGAGATCGACCTGACCCGGTTGGAGCACGACGTGCTGCTCTGCCTGGTGCACGCCCCCGGGCAGGTGTGGACCTACGAGCGGCTGCACCTGGAGGTCTGGGGCAACCGGCACCTCGGCCGGGGCTCGGACATGCACTCGGTGGTCCGCCGGGTGCGCGCCAAACTCGCCAGGCTCAACGCCGCGGCGACGATCCACTCGGTACGCGGCGTCGGATTCCGGCTCGCGCCCGTCTGATCACCCCGGGCGCGGTCCGGCCCGCCTGGTCGAGGACCAGGCGGGCCGGACGTCACGCGACTAGTGCTCGGCTGTCAGCACCTGATGGGCGCCAACCCGAAGTTCTCCACCGTGGGGGTCGCGGTGTCGATCCGGGTCTGGCGGGTCTGCGGCTTCCAGCCGTCCTTGGCCACGATCATCGTGAGCGGGTTGTTGCGGCGGTCCACCCAGTAGGCGTACTTGCCCTCGGCATCGGTGGCGAAGGTGTACGACGCCGCCCACGAGTCGACCTGCACGACCGCACCGGCGAGCGGCGAGGTCGCACCCTGGCAGCTGGTGCCGGTGACCGTACCCATGAGCTTGCCCCAGGTCTTCGGGGGGTTCGCGGTCATGGTCACCGCGACCGGCGCGACCGAGTACGGGGTGTTCTCGGAGATCGCTACCGCGCCGGAGTAGGTGCCCGGCTGGTCCACGTTCGCCGTCAGACCGACGGTGACAGTGACCTTCGCACCCGGTGCGAGGGTGACCTCCGACTTGTCGACGGTCATCCAGCTGACGTCGGCGGCCGACTCGGAGCATCCCTCGAAGCCCGGGAGCACCTCACTCTCGGGAGCCGCGTCGAAGCTGCCGGACGAGCCGCCGATCTTGTAGAAGCCGCACGCCGCGCCGCCGCGGTACCGCGCGGTGTTGGCGTTGGGCAGGTTGGACCACGAACCGGCGGCCGGGTCGTACGCGAAGCCGGCGTTGCTGATGGCCCCGCCCTGCGAACCACCGACGACGAGCAGCTTGCCGCTGGCGACGGCGTACGCGCTGGCCCAGTTGTCGGTCGGCGCGTCGGCGATGGCGGTCCACGTGTTGGCACCCGGGTCGAAGGCGTAGCTGGACTTCTGCGCGGCGGAACCGTCGTTGCCGCCGGTGCAGTAGAGGACGCCGTCGATCCCGCCGCAGGAGGCGAAGGCCACCGACTTCGGGTAGTTGGCCATCGTCTCCCAGGTGTCACTGGTCGGGTCGTACCGGACCACGCTGTTCGACATCGGCGTGCAGGACGCGGTCGTGCAGCCACCGACCGCGTACAGCTTGCCGTCGACGACACCCTGACCGGCCGCGGCCCGGGGCGCCGGGTTGTCGGCCAGCTCGGTCCAGGTGTTGGCCCCGGGGTCGTACGACCAGGTGGCGGAGTCCGGGCCGGCGTCGCCCCAGCCACCACTGACGATGATCTTGCCGTTCACCACGCCGGCGGTCACGGCGTTGCGGGCGCCCGGAAGGTCGGCGATCGCCGTCCAGGTCTGCGCGGCCGGGTCGTAGGCGTAGTTCTTGGTGGTGGACGCCTCACCGTTGCCGCCACCGAGCGAGTACACCTTGCCGTCCAGGTTCACCACCCGGTTGTCCATGATCGTGGCCGGGTAGTTGGCGATGTCGGTCCACGGCGCCGCGTTCGGGCCGACCGCAGCGGCAGCGGCCTTGGCCTCCTTGCCGGACGCCTTGGCGGCGAACGACGTCGGCACGGTGAGCCGCTGCTCCGGCGCGCCGCCGGACCCGAGCACCTGCTGCCGGGTGACAGTGGAGCCGTCCGCCCGCAGGAGTTCGAACCCGTTGTCCCGCTCACCGAACTTCACCTCGACCGGCGCGCCGCCGGTGTTGGTCACCGTGAACGTCTTGCTGGTCTTGCCGTTGGGCATCTGGAGGGTGGCGCTGAGCTGCGTCGGCGTCACCGACAGCCGGCCGGCCGCGAGCTGGAAGTTCTCGGTGGTCGCCCAGTCTGA
>NZ_JAGPXZ010000038.1:0-16609 GCF_018070305.1 Micromonospora sp. M51
GGCCGCTGTGCCAGCGGGGCAGGTTGAAGGCGAAGGTGATGTCGCCGGTGCCGGGGTCGACCAGGCCCGGCGTGCCGAGCACGATGCTCGACGAACTGGCCCGCCGGCTCGCGCTCGGCGTGGCCAGCACCTGCGTGGTGCTGGACCCACCGCTCGTCGTGCTCGCCGGCGAGGTGGGCCAGGCCGGTGGGGCGGCCCTCGCCGACCGGGTGCAGCAGGAGGTTGCCGCGATCACCCTGGTCCAGCCGCGGGTGGTGCCGACCGGGCTGACCGAGGAGCCGATCCTGCACGGCGCGCTGCGCACCGCCCTGGACGCGGTGCGCGACGAGGTGTTCGGCTCCACCGTCGGCTGTGCGCGCTGCGGCGGTCATGTGAAGGAATATTTCACCGCGCCTCGGTGAGTCGCAAGCCCTTGCCGCGTACCGGGCTGTCCCGGTGCGCCGGGCCGCCCGTCGCGGGCCGGGCGGCCCGGCGCGGCGTCAGATCAGGGCGCGGCGACGGGACACGGCGAACGCCAGCACGGTCCGCCCGCCGGTCAACGCGACCAGCCCCCGCAGCGCCGGGCCCCAGGTCAGGGTGTAGAGGCCCGAGCAGTAGCCGGTGCCCGCGGTGGCGGCACAGAGCTGCGGGTCGAAGAACCGTGACTCGCCGCTGAGCCACGCCCCGATGTAGCTGGAGAGCATCAGTCGGTCCGGCCGTCGGGCGTCGATGATCTGCAGCACCAGACGGCCGCCCAACTCCCACACCACCGCGTACGCCGCCACCGCCCCCAGCGCCGCCGACGTGTGCCGACCCAGCGTGGCGATCGCGAAGCCGAGCGCGGAGGCCAGCAACACCCGCACCATGCCCCGGCCGTGCACCGCGCCGAGCGAACCCCAGAAGTCACCGTCCAACCGGCCCGGCAGCCCGGCGCTCTGCCCGATCACCCAGAAGGTGGCGAGGTAGACCACCGACGCCAACAGGGACAGGGCCAGCACCGAACCCAGCAGGGTGCCCAACTTGGCCGCGAGCACCGTCAACCGGCGCGGTCGCCAGAGCAGGAGATTCACCACGCCGCCCGAGTTCAGATCCGCGCCGATGTAGGAGGCGCCGACCAGGAAGCCGAACAGCACCAGGAACGCGATCAGGAAATAGAGCAGCGACTCGGCCTGCTCGGCGAAGCTGAACACCCCCGGCAGGAAGTCGGCGGCGATCGGCAGCCGTTCCTGCCGGACCGGGTCGAGATCCGCGCAGTCGGCGAAGTACTCGCTCGTGTCGGTCGGCGACCTTTCCTGCAGGCGGGCCAGGCCCTCCTGGTGCGTGGTCTCCATGCTCCGACGCGCGTCGACGGCCTGCTGCCGCGCCGAGTTCAGTTCACTGGCGGTCGGCTTGTGCGAGCCAGCCAGCGTGGTCGCCGCCGTGACGGCGAACGCGAAGACCAACAGGACGACCATGAGCTGCACGAAGCGGCGCGCGGACAGCCGCTCCAACTCGGCACGAACCAGGTTCACGCGTCCACTCCCCGATCGAGATCGATAACAGCGCCGTCGCGCGGCGGCGACGAGTCGTCGACCTGCCGCGGCACCGACGAAGGCCCGTACGCGCCCGTCAGCTCCAGGAAGACGCTCTCCAGGTCCGGCCGCAGCGGCGTCAGCTCGCCCACCCACAGCCCCTGCTCGCCGAGCGCCCGACTGACCACCGTCGGGTCACCCACCCCGCTCACCACCAGCGCCTCGCCGTCGACGACCGCCGTCAGGCCGGCCGCGTGCAGCAGCTCGACGGCCCGCTCCGGCTCGGCCACCCGCACCAGGAACTCATGCCGGTCGTGACCCGCCAGCACCTCGTCCACCCGGCCGGCCGCCACCCGACGTCCCCGCGAAATGATCGTGACGTGGTCGCAGATCAGCTGGATCTCGCCCAGGATGTGACTGGACACCAGCACCGTCACACCGTTGGCCGCCAGCGATCGCATCAGGTCCCGCATCTCCCGGATGCCCGCCGGGTCCAGCCCGTTCGCCGGCTCGTCCAGGATGAGCAACCGCGGGTCCTTCAACAGCGCGGACGCCACCGCCAGGCGCTGCTTCATGCCCAGCGAGTAGCTCTTCACCCGATCATCGCCCCGGTCGTGCAGACCCACCAGATCCAGCACCTGGTCCACCCGCGAGACCGGCACCCCGCCGGCCCGGGCCAACAGCCGCAGGGTGCGGTGACCGGTGAAGTTGCCGAAGAACTGCGGGCTCTCCACGATGGCCCCGACCTGGCCCGCCACCCGGGGCAGCAGCTCCGGCGACGGTTCACCCAACACGGTCATCCGCCCGCTGTCGGCGCGTACCAGCCCGAGCAGGGCGCGCAGGGTGGTGGTCTTGCCCGAGCCGTTGGGGCCCAGGAACCCGTGCACCTGGCCCGCCTCCACCAGCAGGTCGAAGCCGTCCACCGCCACCCGTCGGCCGTTGCGCAGGCTGTGGAAGGTCTTGCGCAGACCCTCGATCTCGATGACCGCGCTCATCCGCGTGGCTCCGTACGTCGACGGGGCATGGGCCGTCCTTCAGACTTGGTGATCAACGACACGGTGCCTCACCCTATGGCCGAGGCGCCGCCCATGGGGGGCGCCTGGGCGCTGCGTGGTTGGATGGTGTGGTGACTGGTGACCTGATCCCCGGCGCTGCCGGTGCCGCGCCTGCCGCCGCTCTCGTGGACCCGGATCTGGTGGTCAGCCTCGACGGCGTCGGCGTACGCCGCTCTGGCACCGCCCTCCTGCAGGACCTGACCTGGCGTGTCGAACTGGACGAGCGGTGGGTGGTGCTCGGCTCCAACGGCGCGGGCAAGACCACACTGCTCAACCTCGCCGCCGGCCGGCTGCACCCCACCACAGGTGTCGCGCACGTGCTCGGCGAGCGGATCGGCCGCACCGACGTCAACGAGCTGCGTACCCGGATCGGGCTCACCACCGCCGCGGTCGCCGAGCGACTGCCCGCCGACGAGCGGGTCAGCGACGTGGTGGTGACCGCCGCCTGGTCGGTGGTCGGCCGCTGGCGGGAGAACTACGACCGCGGCGACGAGGCGCGGGCGCGGTCACTGCTGAGTCAACTCGGCGTCGGCGGCCTCGCCGAGCGCCGCTACGGCACCCTCTCCGAGGGTGAGCGCAAGCGGGTGCAGATCGCCCGGGCCCTGATGACCGACCCGGAGCTGCTGCTGCTCGACGAGCCCGCCGCCGGGCTGGACCTGGGCGGTCGGGAAGACCTGGTCGCGCGGCTGGCCGAGCTGGCGTACGACCCGGACGCCCCGGCGATGGTGCTGGTCACCCACCATGTCGAGGAGATCCCGCCCGGGTTCACCCACGCGCTGCTGCTGCGTGAGGGTGGGGTGGTCGCCCAGGGCCTGCTCGCCGACACGCTGACCGGTGACAACCTGTCCAAGACCTTCGGGCTGCCGCTGGTGGTCGAGCGGTCCGGCGACCGCTTCACGGCCCGCGCCGCCTGAGCGCCGGACCGGCGGAGACGATCGTGCCGCAGACCCGGGTCGCCGTGGTGGGCAGCGCCAACATGGACCTGGTCGCGATGGCACCCGCGCTGCCGCGACCGGGCGAGACCATGCTCGGCACCGACTTCGTGATGGTGCCCGGCGGCAAGGGTGCCAACCAGGCGGTGGCCGCGGTCCGGGCCGGCGCCTCCTGTGCCTTCCTCGGCGCGATCGGCTCGGACGCCTTCGGCGTCACCCTCAAGGCCCGCATCACCGCGGCCGGCGTGGACACCAGTCAGCTGCGCGTGGTCTACGGCGCCTCCGGAGTGGCGCTGGTGATGGTCAACGCCCAGGGGGAGAACGCCATCGTGGTCACCCCGGGCGCCAACGACGCCCTGCTCGGTCTCACCGAGGAGGAGCTGACCACGGTGCGCGCGGCGGACGTCCTCGTCGCCCAACTGGAGATCCCGGTGCAGACCGTGACCGCCGCCGCGGTGGCCGCCCGCGACGCCGGCACCACTGTCATCCTGAACGCCGCACCCGCACGGGACCTCCCGCCCGAGCTGCTCGCCGCGGTGGACCTGCTGGTCGTCAACGAGGGCGAGGCGCAGGCGCTCGCCGGTCGTGGCCGGGAGGAGCCCGGGGCGCTGCTCGACCTGGCCCCTCGGGCCGTGCTCACTCTCGGCGATGCGGGCGCCTGGTACGTCGACCGGGACGGCACCGAGGTGCACGTACCGGCGGTACCGGTGGACGTGGTCGACTCCACCGCCGCCGGTGACGCGTTCACCGCCGCGCTGGCCGTCGGCTGGGGCGAGGGGCGGGACGTGGTCGACGCGGTGCGCTGGGCATCGGCGGCCGGTGCCGCGTGCGTCCGCAAGCTCGGCGCGTCGGTGGCGCTACCGCAACGTGCCGAGATCGACGAGCTGTACGCGTCGGTCTGACCGCGTCGCCCGCCCCGCCGCCTCGGCCTGACCGCGTCGGCGCGTCAGGCCCGCTGGCCAGCGCCGGTGCGGAAGGCCCGACGGTACGCCGTCGGTGAGGTCAGCATGGACCGACCGAAGTGGTGGCGGTAGGTGACCGGGGTGTCGAAGCCGACCGCCCAGGCGACCTGCTCGACAGCGAGGTCCGTCTCCTCCAGCATTGCCAGGCTGGCGCGGATCCGCTGGTCGATCAGCCAGCGGATCGGGCTGGTCCCGGTGGCTCGGGCGAAGTGCCGCAGGTAGGTGCGGGACGACATGTGCGCTTGCGCGGCGAGCTGGGCCACGGTCAGTGGTTCGCCGAGGTGGGCCAGCGCCCAGTCGATGCTGCCGGCGATCCGGTCGTCGTCCGGGTCGGTGGGCACCGGAGCCTCGACGAACTGGGCCTGCCCACCGTCGCGGTGCGGCGGGATGACCAGCCGTCGGGCGACCGCATTGGCGATCGCCGCACCGTGGTCGCCCCGGATCACGTGCAGGCACAGGTCCAGCCCGGCCGCGCTGCCGGCACTGGTGAGCAGGTCGCCGTCGTCGAGGTAGAGCACGTCCGGGTCCACCTCGACCCGTGGGTAACGCCGCGCCAGCAGCTCCGCGTACCGCCAGTGGGTGGTGGCCCGCCGGCCGTCCAGCAGCCCGGCACCCGCCAGCGCGAACGCGCCGGAGCAGATCGACATGATGCGGGCGCCACGACGGTGGGCCTGACGCAGCGCGGTCACCAGCTCGGGGGAGGGGTCGGCGGTCACGTCCGCCACGCCGGGCACGATCACCGTCCGGGCCGCCGCCAGCTCGGCCAGGCCGTACGGCGTGTGCAGGCTCGCGCCGCCGACCACCGGCAGCGGTCCCGGTTGCTCGGCGCAGAGCACCAGGTCGTACCAGTCGACGTCGAACTCGGGCCGGGCCAGCCCGAACACCTCGGTGACGATGCCGGTCTCGAACACCGACATCCCCGGGTACGCGAGCACGGCGACCCGGTGCGCGGCTGCCGGGCGTCGGGGAGTCGGCAGTGGGCGGGAGCCGGTGGTGGTGGCCGGGATCGGCATGGCGGGATGTTAGCGCAGGACGTCGTCCGCGCCACTCGTCGCGGGCACCCGTACTGGCGAGGATCGGTGCATGACCTTCACCTTCGCCGTTGCGCCGGCCGAACCGGCCACCGCCGCCGCCCACTTCCGCGCCCGACTCAGCGTCGAGACCGACGTCAGCGACGTGCACGCCGACCTGTCGGCGGGTACGCCTGCCCTGGTGGTGGTCGACTCCCGGGGCGCGGCCGCCTGGACCCAGGGGCACCTGCCGGGCGCGGTGCACCTGCCCACCGCCGAGATCGCGGCCCGGGCGGCGGAGCTGATCCCGCCCGGCTCGGCGGTGGTCACCTACTGCTGGGGTCCGGGCTGCAACGGGGCGACCCGGGCGGCGCTGGAGTTCGCGGTGCTCGGCTACCCGGTCAAGGAGATGCTCGGCGGGTTCGAGTACTGGGTGCGGGAGGGGCTGCCGGTGGTGACGGAGACCGGGCTGACCCGGCGCCCGGTCGACGACCTGACCGCCCCCACCGCGACGATCACCTGCGACTGCTGACCCCCGGCGCGGGCGGTCGAGGGCTCAGCCGGCGGGCTCGTCGGCGAGCTTCTCGCCGCGTCGGCGTAGCATGCCCAGCCCGGGGATGCCGGCGACGGCGAGCTTGAGGTCGCGGGTCACGTCGAGCAGGTCGTGCAGGTCGGGCCCGACCCGGTCCAGGGTGGCCAGTATCGGCAGGATGTCGGCCGTCAGGTGCTCCTTGAGCTTGGGCAGCTCGTCGATCAGGTGGATCGCCGCGGTGATCTCCTCGTGACTGAGCTGCTCGACGAAGCGCTCGGTCATCGGTGCGGCCCGGCGCAGCGCCGGCTCGTACGCCGTCATCAGCTCGGCCGCCGTGGCGGCGGCCTCCGCCGCGGTGCCCACGGTGACGGCGGCCCGGCCGGCCACCCCGTCTGCCTTGGCGATCACGGTGGCGGCGGTCCGGGAGACCCGGTCGGCGTCGGCGACCACGTCGGCGGCGGCGGTGGCCACGGTGGTGGCGGTGTCGATGGCGGTGGTCGCGGCGGCGCTGATGACGGCCACCTCACGGACCGCCGCCTCGGCGTCGGTGAGCACCTGGTCGGTCCGGTCCAGGGTCGTCTCGATGCGGTCGACCACGCCGTTGATCCGGGCCAGCAGAGCTTCCACCCCGTCCAGCACCGCGAACGCGCGGGTGGGCACGGCGGCGAACGAGGCGGCCGAGCCGAGTGCCTGGTCGAGAGCGGAGCGGGTCAGGCCGACCACGGCGGACGGGGTGGGGAGGGGAATCGCCATGGGATCAAGTGTGCGTCGGCCGCACCACAACCGCCCGACGAGCTTGCCGGCGGCGGGTGGTCGTCAGTGGTCGCCCTGCTGTTCGACGGCACGCTGCACGGCCCGGTAGATCTGCCCGAACCGTAGTGCGTCCGGGGTGCGCACCAGCAGGTCCTCCCGGCCGTGGTGCTGCACCCACAGCTCGTGCACGTGGCTGCCGCGCTCGTAGGAGCGGTCCAGCCAGCCCAACGGGATCTCCAGGAACGGCAGCAACGCCAGCGCCCCCACCGCGCAGGCGGCGAGGATGATCAGCGCGAGCTGCCAGTTGCCCCGGTCCTGTGCCGACCAGGCCAGTGACAGCACGCAGACCACGGCGACCAGCGGCGGCAGCGAGAGCAGCAGGACCAGGACACCGCGACCCAGCACCCGGCCGCGTACGGCCAGGGTTTTCTGCCCCCGGGCGTGCCAGACGAACGTCACGTCGGACAGGGCGATCACGTGACCGCCGGCCCGGATCGACTCGGAGGTCACCTGCACCGCGTCGTCCCGGTAATAGAGGGTCATCACTAAGCCTAACCACCGACGGGCAACCCTCGCCTCGTCTGTCCCATCCTGAGCGCGCCGGGAACGCGGGGTGGTGCGGTCGTCCTTTGGAGCTGAATCGCCTACGACATCAGGGCGGTGTCCCGCCGGTCGAGAACCCCGGTCGAAGCGGCCTCCCCCGCCTGATTCGTTTGCGACATCAACTCCAAAGGCTCCCGCAGCGGCACCTCTCCCGCGCTGACGACGGGTCGGGGATGGATCGACCATGCGCCCGCTGACGGTCGAAGGCAGGCCCGTGCTTGATCAGGCGGTGTCGGAGATCAGGCGCTCCTAGCGGCGGATGCCGGGGCGGGCCGGTTGGCTGTGCTCGACCGCGCGCTGCACCGCCCGGTAGATCTGCCCGAAGCGCAGCGCGTCACCGGTGCGCAGCAGCCGCACCGGCTGACCGCGCCAGCGGGCCCAGATCTCCAGTTGCCGGCTGCCCCGGGCGTACGAGCGGTCCAGGTGTTCGAAGAGGAAGTCGGCGACCGGCCCCACCGCCAACCCGACCAGGACCGACGCGCCGACGATCGCGATCGTCACTGTGGGTGAGCGGTGCAACCAGACGGCCACGCCGATGCCGAGCACCGCCGCGACCAGTGGGCCGGCGAGCGCGGCGCCGATGGCACCCCGCCCCACCAGCACGCGCCAGGATCGGGTGCCACGGCGATGCCAGATCATGGTGATGTCGGCCAGCGCGTAACTGCGACCGTCGACGCGGACGCCGGTGGAGGTGACCTGCACCGATCTGTCGTCGTAGTACGTGACCATCGTTGAACTCCCGCCCACGGGGCTGACACCACACTACTTACCCAAACGACCCGGGTCGTAAGGTTGGCACGCGACTTCGACGAGGAAGTGAGGGCAGCGTGGGCGAGTTCGTTCGGCTGGAGACCACTGACGGCATCGGCACGATCCGGCTGGAGCGGCCGCCGATGAACGCGCTCAACACGCAGGTGCAGGAGGAGTTGCGCGCCGCCGCCACGGCCGCCACCGCCGACCCCGAGGTCCGCGCCGTCATCGTGTACGGCGGGGAGAAGGTCTTCGCCGCCGGCGCGGACATCAAGCAGATGGCCGAGATGTCCTACGTGGACATGGCCGAGCGGGCCGCGAACCTGTCCAGCGCCCTCGGCGCGATCGCCCGGATCCCCAAGCCGGTGGTCGCCGCGATCACCGGGTACGCCCTCGGTGGCGGTTGTGAGCTGGCGTTGGCCTGTGACTGGCGGGTCGTCGCCGAGGACGCCAAGCTCGGCCAGCCGGAGATCAAGCTGGGCATCATCCCGGGGGCGGGCGGCACCCAGCGGCTGGCCCGCCTGGTCGGCCCGGCCCGCGCCAAGGACCTGATCATGTCGGGGCGGATGGTGGACGCGCAGGAGGCACTGCGGATCGGCCTGGCCGACCGGGTCGTCCCGGCCGCCGAGGTGTACGACACGGCCGTCGCGTTGATCACCCCGTACCTGACCGGGCCGGTGCAGGCGCTGCGCGCCGCGAAGCTGGCTGTCGACGGCGGCCTGGACATGGATCTGAACTCGGGCCTGGCCTGGGAGAGTCAGCTGTTCGCGGCGCTGTTCGCCACCGACGACCGGCGGGAGGGCATGGCGGCCTTCGTCGAGAAGCGCAAGCCGGACTTCACCGGCCGCTGACGATTAGCCGAGAACGGTTCACATTGCTCCTACCGGCCAGTAGCGTGGGGCCTCGGTCACCAGGGACGAAGGGGAGCGGCGAATGACGGAGCGGATCGAGGGTCACGGCGGCGAGTTGGCGCTCGCGGCACTACGCGCGCACGGCGTACGGGAGATGTTCACGCTGTCCGGTGGGCACGTCTTCCCGCTCTACGACGCCGCGTACAAGACCGACTTCCCGATCTACGACGTCCGGCACGAGCAGTCAGCGGTCTTCGCCGCCGAGGCGGTGGCCAAGCTCCAGCGCCGCCCCGGTCTCGCCGTGCTCACCGCCGGGCCCGGTGTCACCAACGGCATCTCCGGCATGACCAGCGCCTTCTTCAACGCCTCACCGGTGCTGGTGCTCGGCGGCCGGGCACCCGCGTTCCGCTGGGGCTCCGGCAGCCTCCAGGAGATGGACCACCTGCCGCTGGTCGCGCCGGTCACCAAGCACGCCGAGACGGTGTTCAGCACCGACGACATCCCGCGCGCGGTGGGCGCGGCGCTGCACGCCGCGCTCACCCCGCACCGCGGCCCGGCCTTCCTCGACTTTCCGCTGGAGACGGTCTTCTCGGTCGCCGACGTCGACCTGCCCAGCGTGACGGGCGTCGACCCGATCGCGCCGGACCCGGAGGAGGTCGGCCGCGCCGCGCTGCTCATCGCCGGGGCGCAGCGGCCGGTCATCATCGCCGGCTCCGACGTGTACGCGGGGGACGCCGTCGCCGCCCTGCGCGAGGCCGCCGAGGCGTTGCAGGTGCCGGTGTTCACCAACGGCATGGGTCGCGGTTCGCTGCCGCCCGAGCACCCGCTCGCCTTCGCCAAGGCCCGCCGGGCCGCGCTCTCCGGCGCCGACGTGGTCGTGGTGGTGGGCACTCCACTGGACTTCCGGCTCAGCTTCGGTGACTTCGGTGACGCCAAGGTGGTGCACATCGTCGACGCCCCCAGCCAGCGGGCGACGCACGTGCAGCCGGCCGTTGCCCCCGCCGGCGACCTGCGCCTGATCCTCTCCGCGCTGGCCGACCACAGCGGCGACCGGGCCGACCACACCGACTGGATCGCTGACCTGCGCGTCGCCGAGGACGCGGCGAAGGCCCGCGACGCCGCCGAGATGGCCGCCGAGACCGACCCGATCCGCCCCGCCCGGATCTACGGCGAGCTGCGTCGGGTGCTGGCCCCGGACGCGATCACCATCGGCGACGGCGGCGACTTCGTGTCGTACGCGGGCCGGTACCTGGAGCCGGCCCAGCCCGGCACCTGGCTGGACCCGGGCCCGTACGGCTGCCTGGGCACCGGCATGGGTTACGCGATGGGGGCCCGGGTCAGTCACCCGGACCGGCAGATCTGCGTGCTGATGGGCGACGGCGCGGCCGGCTTCTCGCTGATGGACGTCGAGTCGTTGGTCCGCCAGAAGCTGCCGGTGGTGATCGTCGTCGGCAACAACGGCATCTGGGGGCTGGAGAAGCACCCGATGCGGGCCATGTACGGCTACGACGTGGCCGCCGACCTCCAGCCGGAGCTGCGCTACGACACGGTGGTCAGCGCGCTCGGCGGAGCGGGGGAGACGGTCGCCAAGGCGGCCGACCTGGGCCCGGCGCTCCAGCGCGCGTTCGACTCCGGAGTGCCGTACCTGGTGAACGTGCTCACCGACCCGACCGACGCGTACCCCCGGTCGTCGAACCTGGCCTGAGTCGGACCCGCCGCCGCCGTCGCTCGCGCGCCGGCGGCGGCGCGTTCACACCTCCGGTCGGTCACCCTCACGCGGCGGATCACCGTCGCGGCGGCGCAGGTCGTCCTCGCGCCGCCGCAGGTCTTCCTCCCAGCGGCGGAAGAGCTCCTGGTCCTGCTGCTGGGCGCGTTCCTCGACGGAGCGCAGAAACTCCGGGTCGTCGTCGGGGGCCACCGGCCGGGGGCGCTGCCGCTGGGCGCCGCCGGTGCCGCCCGGCCAGCCCGCGCGGGCACCGGGGCTGGGCGTGCGGCCGACGATGAACCAGGCGATCGAGCCGACCAGCGGGAAGAACAAGATGATCAGCACCCACGCGATCCGGGGCAGGGCCCGGATCTGGCCCTCCTCGGCGGAGAGACAGCTGATCAGCGCGCAGACCGCGAGGACGATCTGCACCAGGAAGAGAAGTACGCCAAGCCGGGCCATGCACCCATCATGGCTCACCGGATCCCGTCACCACAGTCCGCGCAGCACCAGCAGCACTCCCAGTAACGCGAGCACCACTGTACCCGCCGTGACCAGGGGAAGTGTCCGGCCGCCGGTGCGGGCCGGACCGGTGCCGGTGCCGCGGCGCCAGCAGAGCACCAGCAGGGCGCCCCACACCAGCACGGTCCCGCCAGCGAGCACCGCGCCGGTCGGGTCGCCGGTCGACGCCAGCCGGACGGCGAGCGCGGTCACCACCGTCACAGTGAGCAGGGTCCGCCGCCAGGCCAGCCGGGTCCGCTCCGGTTGCAGCCCCGGGTCGCGTCCGGTGCTCACCGACCGCCGACCGCCCGCATCAGGACGGCGACCACCAGCAGTAACGCGCCGCCGCCGACGGCGAGGGCCAGGATGGCGGGGAACCGGGACGCTGGCAGTTCCTCACCGAGCCGGATGGCCCGTTCGGTACGCGCCCAGTGGTCCACCGCGCGGATCGCGACCGCCGCGCCGAGCAGCAGCAACGCCACCGCGATCACCTCGCGCAGGTGGCTCATCGGCAGGGTGGGCAGGAACTGGGCGGCGGCCAACCCGCCACCGACCAGCGCCAACCCGGTGCGCAGCCAGGCGAGGAAGGTCCGTTCGTTGGCCAGTGAGAAGCGGTAGTCGGGCGTCTCGCCGACCGAGCCCAGCTCGGCCGGGTCGAACCAGCGCCTGATCACCTCCCACACAGTGGGAGAATATCCGCTTCCCAACCGGCTTAGCCTGGGTCGGTGACTGATCTCGACGTACAGACCCTGCGCGACGCCTACGACAACCAGCTCCGCCCGGAGATCCCCGACCCGGTTCCGGCCGGGGTGACGGTGGAGCGGGACGGGCCGTTGGTCCGGATCATCGGGCTCGACGCCGGTGGCTTCCTCACCTACCGCGACCTGGGCGGGTTGACCGGCGACGCGTTGGACGAGCTGATCTCCCGGCAGGTGCGGCTGTTCCGTGAGCGCGGCCAGTCGGTCGAGTGGAAACTCAACGAACACGACGAACCGGCGGACCTGCCCGACCGCCTGCGCGCCGCCGGCTTCGTGCCGGAGGACCGGGAGACCGTCGTGGTCGGTCCGGTCGCGCCGCTGGCCGCCGCGCTTCCGGTCGTTCCCGAGGGGGTACGCCTGCGTGAGGTGACCGACCGACCGGGAGGACCTGGAGCGGATCGCCGCCATGGAGGAGGAGGTCTGGCAGGCGGACCGCTCACACCTGGTGTGGGGGCTGGCCAAGGAGATCGACGCCGACCCGAACTCGATCACCGTGGTGGTGGCCGAGGCGGACGAGACGGTGGTGAGCGCCGGTTGGGTGCGGTTCCCGACGAACACCGGTTTCGCCACGCTGTGGGGTGGCTCGACACTGCCGCAGTGGCGGCGCAAGGGCATCTACCGGGCGCTGGTCAACTACCGGGCGCGGCTCGCCGAGCAGCGGGGCCGGACGCTCATGCAGGTCGACTGTTCCGAGGACAGCCGGCCGATCCTCCAGCGGCTCGGCCTCGTCCCGGTCACCACCACCACCCCGTACGTCTACACTCCGTGATCATGGAGCAGCGGTTGACGGACGAGGAGCGGCTGACCCTCAAGACCGGTGCCTTCGGCGCCGTCTTCCTGGTCTCCAACGCCGATCCCGGTGTCGTGGGGGTGATCCGGGAGAGCATCGCCGCGTCCGGCGCGCTGGCCGACGCCAGTGGGACTGTCAAGGAGGCGCTGACCAGCGGCCCGTTGCCGCGACTTCCCCGGGACTCGCAGCTGGAGATCGAGTCGGTGGTGCTGCCGGCGCTGGGGCGGGCGGTGCGGATTCTGCGCGACAAGTCACCGCAGGACGTGGACGCGTACCGGGCGCTGGTGTTGGCCGCGGCGGACCGGGTGGCCCGGGCGCATGACGGGGTGGCGCCTACCGAGGCGGCGGCCATCGACCAGATCCGGGCCGCGTTGACCGAGCCAGCCTGATCGCCGGCCGGTCGGTGAGCTGTGTCACCCTGAGTGCTGCGAGGACGCAACCTACTGGCAGGTAACATTGCGCCGTGGGCAACTGCACAGCCGCCCTCGGTTGACCTGGCGTCGACCGACGCGCGACGCTGCGCCCCAGACCGGGCGAGCGAATCGCAACACCACACAGGAGGGTCGTCGAAGCGCGATGAACATCGTCGTACTCGTCAAGCAGGTGCCTGATTCGGGCGCGGACCGCAACCTGCGCAATGACGACAACACCGTCGACCGCGGTTCGGCGAACAACGTGATCAACGAGATGGACGAGTACGCCATCGAGGAGGCGCTGAAGATCAAGGAGGCGCACGGCGGCGAGGTCACCATCCTGACCATGGGTCCGGACCGGGCGACCGAGTCGATCCGCAAGGCGCTCTCCATGGGCCCGGACAAGGCCGTGCACGTGCTGGACGACGCCCTGCACGGCTCGTGCGCCGTCGCCACCTCGAAGGTGCTCGCCGCCGCGCTCGGTCAGCTCGGCGCCGACCTGGTCATCTGCGGTGCCGAGTCCACCGACGGTCGGGTCCAGGTCATGCCGCACATGATCGCCGAGCGGCTGGGTGTCGCGGCGCTCACCGGTGCCCGCAAGCTCACCGTCGACGGCGCGACGCTGACCGTCGAGCGGCAGACCGAGGAGGGCTACGAGGTGGTCACCGCCTCCACCCCGGCCGTGGTCTCCGTCTGGGACACCATCAACGAGCCGCGCTACCCGTCCTTCAAGGGCATCATGGCCGCCAAGAAGAAGCCGGTGCAGACGCTCTCGCTGGCCGACCTCGGGGTTGCCGCCGACGAGGTGGGCTTCGACGGCGCCACCAGTGCCGTCGTCGAGCACAGCAAGCGCCCCCCGCGCTCCGGCGGCGCGAAGATCACTGCTGAGGGCGAGGGCGGCGTCAAGCTGGTCGAGTTCCTCGCCACCGAGAAGTTCGTGTGAGAGGGGGGTTCTGACATGTCTGAGGTTCTCGTCGTCGTCGAAGCCACCAAGGAATTCGGCGTCAAGAAGGTCACCCTGGAAATGCTCACCCTCGCGCGTGAGCTGGGCACCCCGAGCGCCGTGGTGCTCGGCGGCGCCGGCGCCGCCGAGGCGCTGAGCGGCAAGCTGGGCGAGTACGGCGCGGAGAAGATCTACGCCGCCGAGGGTGACGAGATCGACGGCTACCTGGTGGCCCCCAAGGCGACGGTGCTGGCCGAGCTGGTCAAGCGGGTGCAACCGGCCGCCGTTCTGCTGGCCTCCGCCCAGGAGGGCAAGGAGATCGCCGCCCGGCTCGCCGTCAAGCTCGACAACGGCATCCTGACCGACGTGGTCGGCCTGGACGCCGACGGCACCGCGACGCAGATCGCCTTCGCCGGCTCCACCATCGTCAAGTCCAAGGTCACCAAGGGCCTGCCGCTGGTCACCGTCCGGCCCAACTCGGTCACCCCCGCCCCGGCGGCGGCCACTCCGGCGATCGAGCAGCTCAGCGTGTCGGTCACCGACACCGACAAGCTGGCCACCGTCGTCGAGCGGGTCGCCGAGCAGAAGGGCTCCCGCCCCGAGCTGACCGAGGCTGGCGTGGTCGTCTCCGGCGGCCGGGGCGTCGGCAACGCCGACAACTTCAAGCTGGTCGAGGAGCTTGCCGACCTGCTCGGTGGCGCGGTCGGCGCGTCCCGGGCGGCCGTCGACTCCGGCTTCTACCCGCACCAGTTCCAGGTGGGCCAGACCGGCAAGACGGTCTCCCCGCAGCTCTACATCGCCCTCGGCATCTCCGGCGCCATCCAGCACCGGGCCGGCATGCAGACCTCGAAGACCATCGTCGCTGTCAACAAGGACGGCGAGGCACCGATCTTCGAGCTGGCAGACTTCGGTGTGGTGGGCGACCTGTTCAAGATCGTCCCGCAGGCCGCGGAGGAGATCCGCAAGCGCAAGTAACTCAGCGACAACAGCAGTGGCCGCCCGTGCGAACGGGCGGCCACTGCCGTGTGGGGAGCTGATCGGCGGGCCGGGGAGCTGAGCCGGCCCACCGATCAGCCCGTCAGGGTGCCCCTCAACAGGCTGTCGCCGGAGTGGCGGGTGTTGTTGTCGTACTGCTCGGCGGAGACGTCGACCACCGAGTAGCTCTTGAGGTCGACATTCGGCGGCAGGGGAAGCAACGCATCCGAGCCGCCCCCCAGGGTGCCGACCGAGAACATCTCCATCGTCGTCGGATTGATGAGCCAGACCTCGTAGTACCCCGGGACGCTCGGGAGATTCGCCACATGCAGATGTAGTTGGCCGTCCTGGAGAACCCGCGCGTCACCAGTGGCCGCCGGGGGCGTCGCCCCGTACGCCGCCAGCGGCGCGCTCGCCACCACCGCCTGCGGCGGGGTCGGAGCCGGGTCGTCCGGGCGCAGCACGGAGGCCGTGCCCACCACACCCACCGCCGCGGCGGCGACAGCGGTCACCGCTACCGACGCCCAACGGGACCAGCCGCGGCCCCGGCGGGACCGGTCGGTCGGATCCAGGCGGGCGACGGTGGCGGTGCTCGGCTCGGCCGTCGTGCCGTTCGGCTGCTCGGGCAGCACGTGCTGGCGCCGGGAGTCGGTGAGCGACGGCAGTGTCTCCGCCGCTCTGACCTCCGCAACGATGCCCTGCCAGATGTGCTCCGGCGGGTCGGGCAGGTCGCCGAGACCCTGCGTCTCTGCGCCGAGGCCGGCCACCTGCTGAAGCGTCTCTATCTCCCGCCGGCAGTGCGCGCAGCTGCCGAGGTGGGTGCTCTCGCCGTTGTCCGCCTCGCTCTCACCGAGCGCCAGAAAGACCAGCCGGTCGTGGTCCAGGTGCTGCACCGTCCACCTCCCATCTGCGTTTCAAGCTCGCCATACCGCGTCGGATGTGGCTCTTCACGGTGCCCAACGGCACACCTGTCATCGCCGCTATCTGCTGGTGTGTCAGGTCGTCGTAGAACGCCAACTCCAGCATGCGCCGTTGGTCGTCCGGAAGTTGGGCCAGCTCATCGGCGATGACCAGCCGGTCCACCACCCGGTCCGGGTCCGGGCCGGCCTGCGCCGGCTCGGGCAGCTGCCGGACCGTCTCCACGACCCGCGTCTCCCGGGCCGAGGCCCGCATCCGGTCGATCACCTTGCGCCGGCCGATGCCGAGCAGCCAGCCGATCAGCGACCCCTTGGCGGGATCGAAGGTGTCCCTTCCCAGCCAGGCGGCG
The DNA here is from genome assembly GCF_018070305.1 of Micromonospora sp. M51. NCBI lineage: Bacteria > Bacillati > Actinomycetota > Actinomycetes > Micromonosporales > Micromonosporaceae > Micromonospora > Micromonospora sp. M51. Next base: position 16,291 of record NZ_JAGPXZ010000038.1, read on the forward strand.
ACGAAAGTCGCCTGGGTCACGTCCTCGGCATCGGCGCGGTTGGCCAGCATGGTGGTGGCCAGGTGCAGCACGGCACGGCCGTAGCGGTCGTAGGCCTCGCGCAGCGCCGCCTCGTCGCCAGCACGGAACCGGAGGGCTGTGTCGTCCACCGGGGGGTCTGGATTCTCGGGTGGCGCCGTCATCAGGCGGCTCGCCTTCGATGGGGCATACCCGACTGTAGCCGCCACAGCCCCCGCCCCACTTTCCCGGTCGATGTCATCTCACCTGCTCTTCGTCCCCCGACCCGGAAACGGATGCGGGTGACGCCGGAAAAGAAAAG
>NZ_JAGPXZ010000380.1:0-5784 GCF_018070305.1 Micromonospora sp. M51
CATCACTGATGTAGTGGTCTCCTCGCACGGCGAGGCCACTACATCCCGGATGTTGTGCGGATCTTGGATCGTCCAGCGGATCTTGGTGGCACCCGGGTGGGTGGAATGGCGATTTTCGGGCGATGTGTCCGGGTGGGGGACGCCCCGGCACCACCTGAGGCGTGGCGACGGCATAGACTGCACGTCGCCACGGGGTGTGGCGCAGCTTGGTAGCGCACTCGCTTTGGGAGCGAGGGGCCGTGGGTTCAAATCCCGCCACCCCGACTGTCGTCCGCGGCCGGGCCGCCCCGGGTGCCGCCCAGTGCGGTCCCCGGGCGATGCCGGAGCGTCAGGCCGGCTCGCCTACACTCGATGGGCTGAATCACGCCCAGACTCAACTGAGATCCGTCAAGGAGTACGCCTGTGAAGAGCACCGTCGAGACTCTGAGCCCGACGCGCGTGCGGCTCGCCATCGAGGTGCCGTTCGTCGAGCTCGAGCCGAGCCTCAAGAAGGCGTACCGGGAGATCGGTTCGCAGGTCCAGGTTCCGGGCTTCCGCCGGGGCAAGGTGCCGACCGCGGTGATCGACCAGCGGGTGGGCCGGGGCACCGTCCTCAACGAGGCGGTCCAGGAGGCCATCCCGGAGAACATCCTCGCCGCGGTGCGCGAGCACGACCTGAAGACGCTGGGGCGCCCGGAGGTCGAGATCACCGAGTTCAACGACGGTGACTCGCTGAACTTCACTGCCGAGGTCGACGTCCGTCCGGAGATCACCATCCCGGACGCGAGCACCATCGAGGTGACCGTCGACGAGCTGCAGATCGACGAGAGCGAGATCGACGAGCAGGTGAAGAACCTGCGGGAGCGTTTCGCGACCCTCAAGACCGTCGAGCGGGCCGCCGCCGAGGGTGACTACGTCCAGATCGACCTGAACGCCACCGTCGACGGCGAGGACGTGCCGGGCGGTCAGGCGAGCAATATCTCCCACGAGGTGGGCAGCAAGCAGCTCCTGCCGGGCCTGGACGAGGCAGTCGTCGGCCTGGCCGCCGGCGAGGACACCACCTTCACCACCCAGCTGGTCGGCGGCGACTTCGCCGGTCGCGACGCCGACGTGGCGGTGACCGTGCGCACGGTCAAGGAGAAGGAGCTGCCCGAGCTGAACGACGAGTTCGCCCAGATGGCCAGCGAGTTCGACACGATCGAGGAGCTGCGCGGCGACCTGCGGGCGCGGGTCACCCAGGGCAAGCAGGTCGAGCAGATCTACGCCGCTCGGGACAAGGCTTTGGCCCAGCTGGTCGAGGCCGCCGAGATCCCGGCCCCGGAGGGTGTCGTCCGCGAGGAGGTCGCGAGCCGCAAGCAGGCGATGATCGACCAGCTGGAGCGGATCGGCGCCTCGATGGAGGAGTACCTCGCGGCCGAGGACAAGACCGAGGAGCAGATCGACGCCGAGCTGACCGAGGCGGCGACCGAGGGCGTCAAGGTCCAGCTCCTGCTGGACACGCTGGCCGACGCGGAGGACGTGCAGGTCTCCGACGACGAGTTCGGGCACGAGATCGTGCACCGGGCGCAGCGTGCCGGGATGGCCCCGCAGCAGTACTACGACCAGCTGGTGCGCTCCGGCGCGGCCGCCGCGGTCTTCGGCGACGTGCGGCGGGGCAAGGCGCTCGCGGCTGTCATGGAGCGGATCACGATCAAGGACTCGGACCGGGACCGTTGGTTCACCGCCCAGGAGGCCATGGACTACGGCTTCATCGACAAGGTGATCATCGGGGCCGCACAGGTTCCGGATGGCGCCGGGACCCTGAGCTGAGGAGCTGACGATGACCGATCTGAGCCTGCCGCCCCAGTTCGCGGCCGTGCACAACCGCTACGTGCTGCCGTCGTTCGTTGAGCGCACGTCGTACGGGGTCAAGGAGTCGAACCCGTACAACAAGCTCTTCGAGGACCGGATCATCTTCCTCGGCGTCCAGGTGGACGACGCGTCGGCGAACGACGTGATGGCCCAGCTGCTGACGCTCGAGGGCACCGACCCGGACCGCGACATCATCATGTACATCAACTCGCCGGGTGGGTCGTTCACCGCCATGACGGCGATCTACGACACCATGCAGTACGTCCGTCCGGACATCTCGACGGTCTGCCTCGGGCAGGCGGCGAGCGCGGCGGCGGTGCTGCTCTCGGCGGGCACTCCGGGTAAGCGGATGGCCCTGCCGAACTCGCGGATCATCATCCACCAGCCGGCCACCGAGGGCGGCTACGGGCAGGGCTCGGACATCGAGATCCAGGCCCGGGAGATCCTGCGGATGCGTACGCAGCTGGAGGACATGCTGTCCCGCCACTGCAACCGCCCGATCGAGCAGGTTCGCAAGGACATCGACCGTGACAAGATCATGACGGCCGAGGAGTCCAAGGAGTACGGGCTGGTCGACACGATCCTGACCAGTCGCAAGAAGGGTCTGCTGGCGGCCAACGCCGCTCGCTGAGCTGTACCGGGTCAGAGGTTGGCCGGGGCTTCGTTCCCGGCCGACCTCTGACACACCCGTTTTGGGGGTCGGAGAATGCCCCGCCAGCGGGTAACGTCGGGTCCGTACCGCTTCGCCGGTTGGGCCGGCGGCGCGAACGAAGCCGGGCGGAGCGCAACGTCCGCAGGTCAGGGCCGGGTCTCCGGCCGATGAGTGCAGGGAGAACGTAGGTGGCACGGATCGGTGACGGCGGCGACCTACTGAAATGCTCCTTCTGCGGCAAGTCGCAGAAGCAGGTCAAGAAGCTCATCGCGGGCCCAGGGGTCTACATCTGCGACGAGTGCATCGATCTCTGTAACGAGATCATCGAGGAGGAGCTGGCCGAGTCCGGCGAGGTGAAGTGGGAAGAGCTTCCCAAGCCGATGGAGATCTGCCAGTTCCTCGACACCTACGTCGTGGGTCAGGATCAGGCCAAGAAGGCACTCGCCGTCGCGGTCTACAACCACTACAAGCGGATCCAGGCCGAGGCGGCTGGCGCGCCGGGCTCCGGCAGTGACGCCGTCGAGCTGGCCAAGTCCAACATCCTGCTGCTCGGTCCGACGGGGTGCGGCAAGACCCACCTGGCGCAGACCCTGGCCCGGATGTTGAACGTCCCGTTCGCCATCGCCGACGCCACAGCGCTGACCGAGGCGGGCTACGTCGGCGAGGACGTGGAGAACATCCTCCTCAAGCTGATCCAGGCCGCCGACTACGACATCAAGCGCGCCGAGACCGGGATCATCTACATCGACGAGGTCGACAAGATCGCCCGGAAGTCGGAAAATCCCTCGATCACCCGGGACGTCTCCGGCGAGGGCGTGCAGCAGGCCCTGCTCAAGATGCTTGAGGGCACGGTGGCCAACGTGCCGCCGCAGGGCGGTCGTAAGCACCCGCACCAGGAGTTCATCCAGATCGACACCACCAACGTGCTGTTCATCTGCGGTGGCGCGTTCGCCGGCCTCGACCAGATCATCGAGTCCCGCACCGGGCAGGGTGGCACGGGCTTCGGCGCCCGGCTCCGGTCGGTGTCCGAGCGGTCGACCGACGACATCTTCAGCCAGGTCATGCCGGAGGACATGCTCAAGTTCGGGCTGATCCCCGAGTTCGTGGGCCGGCTGCCGGTGATCACCAACGTTCGCAGCCTGGACCGCAGCGCCCTCGTACGGATCCTCACCGAGCCGCGCAACGCCCTGGTCCGGCAGTACCAGCGCCTGTTCGAGCTGGACGGCGTCGAGCTGGAGTTCGACGAGCCGGCGCTGGAAGCCATCGCCGATCAGGCGATGCTGCGGGGCACTGGTGCCCGTGGCCTGCGGGCGATCATCGAGGAGGTCCTGCTCTCCGCGATGTACGAGGTGCCGAGCAACCCGGACGCCGCCCGCGTGCTGATCACCCGCGAGGTCGTCCTGGAGAACGTCAACCCGACGATCGTGCCGCGTGAGTTCACCGGCCGTCGTGCCCGGCGCGATCGCGAAGAGAAGTCCGCCTGATCCTCCCCGCATCACGCCGGTCGTCGAGTTCTGGGACGGCCGGCGTGATCGCGTTCGGGCGCCGGCCGCTGACCACCCGCGCCGGCCGGGCCGTGACCCTGTCCGTGAGCGGTCTTCCAGCCGTACCCTTTGCACATGCGTGTCGCCGTCTGCCAGCTGAACGCCCGGGACGACCGTAAGGCCAATCTGGCGGCCGCGGAGGCCCTGCTGGAGCGCGCTGCCGCCGGCGGCGCCGACCTCGCTGTCCTCCCGGAGTATGTCGACTACCTGGGTCCCGCCGCGGGGCTGCCCGAACCGGAGCCGGTCGACGGGGAGGTGGGCAGCTTCTTCGCCGGGGTCGCACGGCGGCTCGGGATGTGGGTGGTGGCCGGCTCGTTCCACGAGGCCGGCCCGGACCCGGAGCACACCTGGAACACGTCGCTGGTCTTTGACCGTTCCGGCAGCCTGGCCGCGAGCTACCGCAAGATCCACCTGTACGACGTGGAGATCCCCGGTCGGGTCTCGTACCGGGAGTCGGCGAGTGTCGCGCCCGGGGTCCAGCCGGTGGTGGTCGACGTCGAAGGGCTGCGGGTCGGCCTGTCGATCTGTTACGACCTGCGCTTCCCGGAGCTGTACCGGCGGCTCGCGTCCGAGGGCGGCGCTCAGCTGCTGGTGGTTCCGGCCGCATTCATGATGCACACCGGCCGGGATCACTGGGAGGTTCTGCTGCGGGCCAGGGCGATCGAGAACCAGTGTTTCGTGGCGGCTGCCGGCCAGACCGGCGACCACGAGCCGGGTCGCACCTGCTTCGGGCGCAGCATGGTGGTCGACCCGTGGGGGACGGTCATCGGCCAGGTGCCGGACGGACCGGGCGTTTCCGTTGTCGACCTGGACCTCGACCGGCTCGACGCGATCCGCGCCGAGCTGCCCAGCCTCGCCAATCGCCGGCTCTGAGCCTCAGCCCTCCAGCAGGACGCCGATCACCGCGAACCCGGCGATGGCCGCTGCGGTGACCAGCAGCGCCGTGGTCATCCGGGACCGGCCCCGGCGGGCCAGTCGTCCCACCGAGAGCACGAGTACGACCAGCACGACCGCACCGATCACCACCTGCCAGAACGGCCCGATGAGGCCGAGCAGTGCCTCCTCGGCGACCACCCTGGCACCGTGCCCGGACTCATCCATGACTGACACTCTGGCACGTCGAGGCGGTCCGCGTCCTCGGCCGCACCGAGGAGCCTGCCGCGCGCCTCGCCCGAACCAGTGATGAACCCTGATTTGCCTTCTCCGGGCCGTCCGCGTAACTTTCTCTCTGCACGGGGGAGGCCGGACAAACCGGCCGAGAACGGGCGCCAGGCTCGTGGCGGGAACGCCGAGCGAGACTGAGGATCGGGCGGTGCGGAACACTCCGGATACGGGGTTGCGAACGCGAAGCCGACCGGGTAGAGTTCTGAAGCCGGCAGGAGCCGGGCGGAGAGCCGCGAAGCGGTGATCGGCCGGTCTGCGGCTTCCCACGACAGAAACGAACGTCGGAAACGACGCGCGTCATCGTGGACTCGAAGCAGTAAGAGTATCCGCAATATCGCTGAAGCATGACGAACCGCGAAATATCGGTTTGACAGGGTGGAAACGAGCGGGTAACGTAGTAAAAGTGCCTGGTGCTGAAAGCGCCGGGTGCGAGAGCGGGAAATGCCCCGGTTGGGGTTCCACTGAGTGTGGGGCTTGCGGCTGGTGTGTGGTTGTTCTTTGAGAACTCAACAGGGTGCTTGTAAAGCCAGTGCCAATTATGATTTATACCCCGGACTGGTCAGGCCTTTTGGTTTGGCTGGTTGGGATTCCTTT
>NZ_JAGPXZ010000381.1:0-5778 GCF_018070305.1 Micromonospora sp. M51
GGGGGGGGGGGGGGGGGGGGGGGGGGTGGGGGGGGGGGGGTTAGGCCGTGCGGGCCAGGGCCTGTGGGGCGAGCAGCGGGCCGTGTGGGGTCTTGTTGTCGACGGTGGGGCCGTGTGAGGTGAGCACCACCGGTGTGTCCAGCTCCGCGCCTACCGCTGCTGGCCAGTCCTGCGGCGCTTCGTCGTACAGCGGGTGGGAGCGCAGCAGGCGGGCGGTGAGCGCGGCCTGCCGGTCCAGGTCACCCGGTGGGCCGGGGGTGAGCCGGTCGGTCGTGTCGTAGCGGCGGCAGATCCGTAGCCCGGGGCCGGCGAGGTCGAGGTGGGTCAGCGCCAGGCCGTCGACACCGCCCGCCGCGGCGAGGGCGTACCGGTGGGCGACCGCGTCGAAGTGGCCGAACCGGAACCTGCCCTGCCACGGGTTGGTGCCGTTGTGCCGGTCGGTGAACGGCAGCGCCGGGTCCTCGGTCACCAGCGGGCCGGCCCCGTGCCGGGTGGTGACGACGCGCAACACCCCGATCCGGGTCACGTCGCCGGGCCGGCCCGCCTCGGCGAGCAGACTGTCGACGTTGGCGAACGTGGTGGTGCTCCAGGTGGTGTACGGGTGAAAGCCGTGCCACTCGTCGAGCAGCACCCCCTGCGCACCCTCGAAGACGCAGGTCCCGGTGCGCAGCGCCCCGGCCAGCCAGCTGCTGTCGACGATGGCGACCCGCCCGGCGAACCCGGTGAACGCGGGCAGGCAGTCCTCGATCGGTGGCGCGTCCAGCGGGCCCAACTCGGCGGTCAACCGGTCCCGCAGGACGGTCAGCCGACGGCGCAGCAGTGCGGGGCTGTGGCAGTCGGCGACCCGTGGCGCGTCGTCCGGGTGGGCGAGACCGTACGCGACGGCCTCGCCCACCCCCAGCCCGCAGGAGCCGTGCCGGTCGGCTCCCCGGGCGATCTCGCGGGCCCGGTTGGCGGCCCGGTGGTACGGGGTGGCGAGCAGCGCGTCCCCGTCGACGGTCAGCCGGTCGAGCGCGTCGCTCACCCCGACCGTGGCGAGGTGGTCGGCCTCGGCGGCCAGCGCCAGCGGGTCCACCACGACGTGCCGGGACAGGTGCGTACGCACACCCGGATGGAACGTGCCCGCCCCGAACTGCGCGAACGTGTGGTGCCGCCCGTCGCGCAGCACGACGTTGTGCGCCGCCTGCGCGCCCCCGTTGAAGCGGACCACGGTGTGCACTCCACGGGTGGCGCAGAGCCAGTCCACGACAGTGCCCTTGCCGGCGTCGCCGTAGCCGAGGTCGACCACCGCCACATGGTTCACAGCCGGGTCACCCCGCCGGTGGTGTCGCGGAACGCCGGCAGCGTCGACACCTCGGCCCGCCGTCCCCGGCCCAGGCGGGCCAGCGCCTTCGACACGGTCCCGGTGGCCGTGGAGCCGGCCCGGTCCAGGTGGCGGAGGCCCTCGTCCAGGTCGATCGCCTGTTCGCCGAGGCCGATGGTGAGTGCGATGGTCTCGCAGACCGCGTCGAGGTCGTCGAGGACGACGGCGTTCTGCCCGAGCAGGTCCCGCCAGAAGTCGAGCACCGTGGCGTTGCCGGCGTAGTGGCTGCCGGCGGGGAGCAGGTAGTAGGTGTCCCAGCGGCTGGTCACCTCGTCGACGACCTGCCGCAGCGGCACGTCCTCGGCGAGGTTGTCGCCGGTCAGGGCGGCCACCTCCCGGGCCTTCACCTGCGGGTACGCCAGCTCGTCGCCGATGATGAACAGGTAGCCGCGTCGACCGCGCTTCTCCCAGTTGTCGGTGACGGTGTGCCGGGCCATGAAGTACATGGCCAACTCGTACGACTCGCTCATCTGCCCGCCGCCACCGCCTTCGAGGACGATCCGGCCGAGGTCGTCGTCCATCCGGTTGTCCGACTCGAACTGGCCCACCTGCAACGGCACCCGGTCGCAGGTGGCGTCGCCGATCGCGCCGAACATGATCTGCGGGTCGCTGGCGTACCCCTGCCGTTGCAGCAGCCCGAGCAGCTGCGGCAGCTTGGTCTGCAGGATCCGTGGGACCGTGCGCATCGAGCCGGTCACGTCGAAGAGCACGGCGACGGGCGTCGACCTGGGGTGTTCGGCGGAGTCGCGGCTCTCGCGCATCGCGTCGCGGGGGTCGAGCGCGGGGTGCACGGTGCGCGCTCCGCTGTCGCTGTAGGAGAAGGCGCTCTTGCCGGTGGACCGGCGGTAGCGGTCGGCGGCGTCGTACACGTCGGTGGACCAGATTCCACTGCCCATGACAGCTCCTTAGGGGGTGAGGGTGAAGGGGCGGAAGGTGCGGGGCCCGTAGAGCCGGTCCAGCACCTGGTCGAGTTCGCGCAGCAGGCCCCAGGCGTCGTCGGGCCGGTCGGGGAGGCGGCGCTGACGGCAGCCCTGGGCGAAGGTGAGCAGCTCGCGCGGCGCGTGGCGGTTGAGCAGCGAGGTCATGCAGCGGGTGGCCATCCAGATGTCGGTGCCCGGCGCGCACTGCCGCTTCTGGGCGACCTCGGGCGGGTACCAGTCCTCGTGGCCGGGCACCAGCGCCGGGATCGTGCTGCCGACGGGGGCGGAGAAGCACCAGTCGACCAGCACCACGCCGTGGGCGTCCGGCTCGATCAGGACGTGTCGCGGAAGGACCGCGCCGTGCACGATGCCGGCCCGGTGGGCCAGGCCGAGCACCACCAGCAGCCGCCGCCACATCCAGGCCACGTCCCGGGCGTCCAAACCGTCGGGGTACGCGCGCCGCACCTCGTCGAGGTCGTGCAGGCCGGGCGCGGTGGCGAGCACGTTGATCCGCCGTTCGGCGCCGGTCACGCTGTCGCGGTGCCGGAATTCGTCGACGAGCCTCGGCACGTACGGCAGGTAGCGCGGGTCGCCGCGTTCGGCGATGGTGTGCAGGGCGTGCGCCTCGCGGGCCATCAGGTCGTTGTCGGTGGGCTGTCGGGGCAGCTTGAGCAGCCGGTCGTCGCCGACGTCGTAGAGGTCGGCGAGATCGCCGGAGTGGACCGGCGCGCCGAGGCGGTAGTCGCCGAGGACGGTGACCCGCCGGGCCTGCCACCGGGTGGTGACGTGGATGAAGGCTTCGGTGGCTTCGGCGCGTACCGCCGGGTCGGTCGGCAGGCGGTCGGGGTGCAGGGCCGCGACCAGCTCGCGGTAGCGGCGGGCCGACTGATCGGTGCCGAACAGGTCGGTGTCGGTGCGGGCGGCAGCGACCAGGCGGATGGACTCGGTGGTCATCACCGCAACTTCTCCTCGCGGGCGGGGCGCAGAAGCGCCGGGTGCAGCAGCCGGGCGTCGCCGGCCCGGTAGAGCCGGGCGCGGGGACCGCCTCGGGCCCCACCGCGCTCGGTGCTGGCGCCGGTGCTCTCCACGAAGCCCGGCACGGAGAGCACCTTGCGGTGGAAGTTGCCGGCGTGCAGCGGGTGCCCCCAGACGGTCTCGTAGACGGCCCGCAGCTCGCTGATGGTGAACTCGGCGGCGAGGAAGCGGGTGGCGAGGGGGGTGTACTCCAGCTTGGAGCGGGCCCGTTCCAGCGCGTCGTCGATGATCCGGCCGTGGTCGAAGGCGAGCTGTCGGCTGGTCAACGCGGTCACCGGCAGCCAGATCGCCTCGTCGGCGTCGCTGCCGGCGGCGGGGTCCGGCAGGTCGGGGGCGAACGCGAGGTGGGCGATCGAGACGACCCGCATCCGCGGGTCCCGGTCGGGAGCGCCATAGCTGCCCAACTGCTCCAGGTGTACGCGGCGCAGCTCCTCGCCGCCGAGCCCGGTCTCCTCGGCCAACTCCCGTCGGGCGCCGGCGGTCAGGTCCTCGTCGGGGCGGACGAAGCCGCCGGGCAGCGCCCAGTGCCCGGCGAAGGGTGCCTCGCCGCGCCGGATCAGCAGCAGGTGCAGCGCGTCCTCGCGGATGGTCAGCGCCACCACGTCGACGGTCACGGCGACCGACGGGTAGGCCCGGGGGTCGTACGCGGCCAGGAACTCCTGCTCGTTCATCGTGTCACTCTCATTCTGAGAACATCTCGCTGTGAGAACAACTTAACCCATGAAAGCGCCGTTGCCAAGAGGGCGCAATCAGCGCACGGGACGCTTCGGTGCGTTCAGCGCAGGTGACCCGTCAGGTGTGGTCGGCCACGGGAGTCGTGCAGTGTGAAGCCGCCGTCCGGCAGCAGCGCGAAGCTCACAGTGCTCGGCAGCGGCACGGGCAGCTTGAAGGCGACCTCGACGGTGTACGCGTCGGGCAGTCGGGCCTCCAGCGCGGCCAGGCAGCGCGCCTTGCTCCACATGCCGTGCGCGATCGGCCGGCGGAAACCGAACAGCCGCGCCCCGAATCGGGACGTGTGGATCGGGTTGTGGTCGCCGGAGACCCGCGCGTACTCCGTACCGATGCGCGGGTCCACCCGCCAGCGGGCGGTGGCCGTCGGCGGCGCGGGCCGTTCGCCCCGGTCGCGTCCGCCGGGCGTGCGCTCCCGACCGAGGTACGTCGAGACGCCGCGCCACACCTCCTCCCCGTCGACCGAGCCGACCAGCACCACGTCGACCTGCCGCCCCCGGTCGTGTGGGCGCAGATTCTCCGCGTACGTGGTGAAGTCGAGGGTCTCGTCGCCGGTGATCGGGCGGTGCACGGTGATCCGGTTGCCCACGTGCACCAGACCGAGCAGCGGGACGGGGAAGTCCGGCGCGGTCATCAGGCGTAGGGCCAGCGGGAAGCCCATGACGTGCGGAAACGTCGCGGGCAGCCGATCGCTCAGCCGGAACCCGCAGACCCGGTCGTAGTCGGCCAACCGCCCCCGGTCCACTGTCACCCCGCCCACCGTCAACTCGACCGCCGGCAGGTCGGGCCCTCGCCGCCCGCCCCCGAGGCCCGGCAGCGCGCCGAGCAACGCCCGTCGGTGCAGCGCCCCGGCCGCCGGCATCCGAGCCAGCTCGACACTGGTACGACCGCCCGGTCCCGACTGCCCGCCCATCACGCCCCCAGCAGGCTCTGCCCGCACACCCGGACCACGTTTCCGCTGACCGCGCCGCTGGCCGGCCAGGCCAGCCAACCGATCGTCTCGGCCACGTCCACCGGCAACCCGCCCTGGGCCAGGCTGTTCATCCGCCGGCCCGCCTCGCGGACCACCAGCGGGATGCGCGCGGTGAGCCGGGTCTCGATGAAGCCCGGGGCCACCGCGTTGACGCTGATCCCCCGTTCCCGCAGGGTCGGGGCCAGTGAGTCGACCAACCCGATCACGCCAGCCTTGCTGGTGGCGTAGTTGGTCTGCCCCCGGTTGCCGGCGATCCCGGCGATCGAGGAGACCGAGATGATTCGTCCGCCGGTCGGGATCAGCTCCCGCTCCAGCAGCACGTCGTTGATCCGCTCCTGGCTGGAGAGGTTGACGTCGATGACCTGGTCCCACCGGTCGGCGTCCATCCGGCCGAGCGTCTTGTCCCGGGTGATGCCGGCGTTGTGCACCACCACGTCGACCCGGCCGTGCCGGCTGGCCAGGTGCTCGGCGAGTCGGGTCGGCGCGTCCGGCGCGGTCAGGTCGAGGTGGACGGCGGTGCCGCCGATGTCGTTCGCCACCGCGGCGAGCGCGTCGCCGGCCGCCGGGATGTCCAGGGCCACCACCGTCGCGCCGTCGCGGGCCAGCACCTTGGCCAGCGCCGCGCCGATGCCCCGCGCGGCGCCGGTGACCAGCACCACCTGACCGTCCAGTGGGCGGTCCCAGTCGGCCGGGGTGCTCGCCGTGCCGCCGCCGACCCGGACGACCTGCCCCGCCACGTACGCGGACCGCCCGGACCG
>NZ_JAGPXZ010000382.1:0-5770 GCF_018070305.1 Micromonospora sp. M51
CCTCATGATCACCGGAGCTGGCCGAGGGCCGGGGTGGGGGCTGGCCGGGGGTGAGGGGTTGGGGGTGGGGGTGCTGAGGCTGGCGGAGGCGGCGTCTCTGGCGGTTTCGCGGGGCATCAGGCGGCCGGAGCGGTAGCCGATGCCGATGCCGGCGATCAGCACGAAGATCGCGCCGAAGGTCTGGAGCGACCCGATCAGTGCCCCGCCGAGGCCGAGCAGCGGCGCGGCGATGATCAGCATGACGCCGTCGCCGAGGCTGAAGGTGCCCGAGCGGGCCACAGCCCACCCGGTGAGGAACCAGCCCGCGCTGTAGAACGTCGCGCCGAGCAGGACCAGCGACCGCGCGGTGGTGCCGAAGACCGGTGTCTGCTCTTCGAACCCGGCGAACGGCAGCATGAGCACGGTGCCGGCGATGCTGACCAGCAGTCCGGCGGCGGCCACCCGGCGGCTGCGGGTCGCGGCCAGCAGCCCGGTGAGGGCCAGCAGCGCGAGCAGGCCGAGCCAGACCGCGGCGACCCAACCGATGAGGTACACGGCCTGGCCGTCGGCCGGATAGGGGTCGTTGCCCACCCCTCCGTCGCTGGCCATCGCCACCGCGCCGTAGAGGATGGCGTACGCGGGCAGCAGCCAGACGGCCGCCCGGGCGAACCGACGCACCGACCAGGCCCAACTGGCGTTCGTGGCGGGGGCGCCCGGGGTCGGCTCGCCGACGAAGGGCAGTACGCCGAACCCGCCGCCGCTGCGCCGGGAGCCCAGCGGGGCGACCGGGTCGTGCGCGCCGGGCACCGGGGCCGAGGACCACATCCGATTCGCCGGATCCTTCATGCGTCACCTCGCTCGTCGTCGAGCGGTGCACCGACGCGCCGGGGCGCCCCGATTGCCTGGTCACCACCCGTCCTAGGACCGATGGTGGCAGGCGTCGGAGCGCCCCATGAGTCTTTCTCGCATTTAACCGGCCGGGTGGCCGGAGTCCTGCGTCAGCCGCGCTCGCGCTGGTCGGCCGGGTCCTCGGTCAGGCTGGCCGGAGACACCGGCTCCGGGGCGGGCAGCCCCTGCGGCTTGTTGCCGCCGGTGGCCTGCGCCTCGGCGACGCGTACCTCGTCGTGGATCTGCTGGGCGGCGGCCGCCGCGGCCTGCGCCGCCTCCGCGGCCTCGCGCTGGACCTGGCTCGCGTGGTCCGCGGCCTCCGGTGCGGGCAGGTCCCCCACCATCTGGCTCAGCCCACCGAGCGCGCCACCCATGCCCTCCAGGGCCTTGGTCAGCTCGGCCGGGACGATCCAGACCTTGTTGGCGCTGCCCTGGGCGATCTGCGGCAGGGCCTGCAGGTACTGGTAGGCGAGCACCTTCTGGCTCGGGTTCGCCTGGTGGATCGCGTCGAAGACCGTACGGATGGCCTTCGCCTGACCCTCGGCCTGCAGGATCCGGGCCTGCCGGTCACCGTCGGCCCGCAGCACCGCCGACTGCTTCTCACCCTCGGCGGTGAGGATCTGCGACTGCTTGTGCCCCTCGGCGGTCAGGATCGCCGCGCGGCGGTCCCGCTCGGCGCGCATCTGCTTCTCCATCGAGTCGCGGATGCTGGCCGGCGGCTCGATCGCCTTGATCTCGACCCGGGTCACCTTGATGCCCCAGCGGCCGGTGGTCTCGTCCAGCACACCCGAGAGGTGCCGGTTGATCTCGTCCCGGCTGGTCAGCGCCCGCTCCAGATCGAGCGAACCGATCACGTTACGCAACGTGGTGACCGTCAACTGCTCGATGGCCTGGAGGAAGCTGGAGATCTCGTAGGTCGCCCGGACCGAGTCGACCACCTTGAAGTAGAGGACAGTGTCGATCGAGACCACCAGGTTGTCCGAGGTGATCACCGGTTGCGGCGGGAAGCTGACCACCTGCTCCCGCATGTCGACCTTGGTACGCACCGCGTCGATGAACGGCACCAGCAGATTGAGGCCGGGGCTGAGGGTGCGCTTGTACTTGCCGAGCCGTTCCACCACATCCTGGCGCTGCTGCGGCACGATCCGCACCGCCTTGGCCAGCGTAATCACGGCGATCAACGCCACCGCGATGATCAGCACACCGATGACCGTCATCCGTTCACCCTCTCGCTTCCGGCAGCTCGCCGACGGAAGAAACATCGTCCTGCCACACCAGGGCTGTCGCGCCCCGGACCTTTATCACCCGAACCCGTTGACCGGGCTCGAAAGTCTGCGTCGTGTCATACGGTCGGGCCGTCCACAGTTCCCCGTCGATCTTGACCAGGCCGTGCTCGGCGTCCACCCGTTCCAGCACCAGCGCCGTGGAGCCCTCGATCGCCTCCACGCCGAACGGCTGCTCGCCGCTCTCCAGCGCGGAGCGGCTGTGCCGCCGGATGACCGGTCGAACCACCAGCAGGCTCAATGCCGACACCACCGCGAAGACCAGTGCCTGCACGGCGACCGGCGCCCCCAGGGCGGACGCACCGGCAGCGGCGAACGCACCGGCTCCGAACATGATCAGAAATAGCGTCGTCGTGAAAATCTCGGCGACCGCCAGCACCACACCCAAAACGATCCACACCACGGCGTCCACACCGCAAGGGTGACACGTTAATGCACGAGCAGCCCACCCGTGATCATCAGTAGGCTCGGCGAAACGATCGCCGCCCACCGAATCCACCGGCCGAACGAGGAGATCCCCGTGACTCTGCTGCCCGCGACCGCCCGACAGATCGACACCCAGGTGGCCCAGGCGCAGATCGACGGTCGTACCCCGTCACTGGTGCTGGGCGTGGTCCGCGACGGCGCGCTGGTCCACCTGGCCACCGCCGGCGAGCACCCCCGCCCGGACGCCGATCTGCAGTACCGGGTGGGCTCGATCAGCAAGACGATGACCGCCACCTTGATCATGCAGTTGCGTGATGCCGGCCAGCTGTCCCTCGACGACCCGCTGGAACGGCACCTGCCGGGCACCGCGGTGGGCGCGCTCACACTGCGTCAGCTGCTCGGGCACGCCAGCGGCATGCAACGCGAACCCGAGGGCGACTGGTGGGAGCGGAGCGCGGGCACCGACCTGGCCGGGCTGCTCGACGGGCTGAACGCCGACAAGATCGCCTATCCGCCGCACACCGCCTACCACTACTCCAACCTGGCGTACGGGCTCCTCGGCGGCCTGCTCGAACGGCTCACCGGAGCGCGGTGGGCCGACCTGCTCGACGAACGGGTGTTCGGCCCGCAGGGAATGCGCCGCACCACCTACACGGCCACCGAGCCGTACGCCCGCGGCTACGTCGTCCACCCCTGGCACGGCACGTTGCGCGAGGAACCTCGTACCGACACCGGCGCGATGGCCCCCGCCGGGCAGCTCTGGTCGACGATCGAGGACCTGGGCCGCTGGGCCGCCTTCCTGGCCGACCCCGACCCGTCGGTGCTGGCCGCCGGGACGCTCACCGAGATGTGCGCGCCCGTGGTGATCAACGATCTCGACTCCTGGACCGGTGGGCACGGGCTGGGGCTGGAGCTCTACCGCGACGGCGAGCGGGTGTACGTCGGGCACGGCGGCTCGATGCCCGGGTACGTGGCCACCCTCGTGGTACACCGACCCACCCGTACCGCCGTTGTCGGCTTCGCCAACTCGTACGGCTTCCCGATCACCAAGCTCGGCCGCCGGGTGCTGACCAGCGTGCTGGACGCCGAGCCGGCGCTCCCGCAGCCGTGGCGGCCGGCCGCCGCCGCGCCCGGTGCCGACCTGGCCGAGCTGAGCGGCCGCTGGTGGTGGATGGGCCTTCCGCTGGACCTGCGCTGGGACGCGGGTGACCTGGTGGCCCATGTCCGTGGTGAGCGGGTGAGCCGGTTCACCGCCGAGGGGCCGGACCGCTGGCGGGGACGCTCCGGCCCGGAGAACGGCGAGATTCTGTCGGTGCGGCGCGACGACAACGGGCGGGCGACGGCGGTCGACATCGCCACCTTCGTCTTCACCCGCAGCCCGGACGAAGCCCCCTGAGCCGACCGGGCCGGGCGGCGGCGGAGCCGGGCGGCGACAGGGCCGGCCGCCGGCGGGGCCGGGCGGTCAGGGGGTCTCGGTGACGAAGTCGATGAGGCGTTCCATGGCGTTGATCAGGGGCGTTTCCACGTCGGCGAAGCTGTTCACCCGGGACAGGATGTGCCGCCACATGTCGGCCGGCTCGGCCACCCCGAGTGCCGCGCAGACCCCTTCCTTCCACGGCCGCCCCGGCGGCACCACCGGCCACGCCGCGATGCCCAACGCCGCCGGCTTGACCGCCTGCCACACGTCCACATAGGGGTGCCCGGTCACCAGCACGTACGGCGAGTCGACCCGGGCCACGATTCGGCTCTCCTTACTGCCAGGCACCAGGTGGTCGACGAGGACGCCGAGCCGTCGGGTCGGGCCGGGGCCGAAGTCGCGTACGTCGGCGTCGAGGGCGTCGATGCCGTCCAACGGCTCCACGACAACGCCCTCGATGCGCAGGTCGTCACCCCAGATCCGCTCGACCAGGGCGGCGTCGTGGATGCCCTCCACCCAGATCCGGCTGGCCTTGGCCACCTGGGCGCGGACGTTGTCCACCGCCACCGAGCCGGACGCGGTCCGCCGCCGGGCGGCCGGCACCGGCGCGCGGGTGGGGCGGCGCAGCGTGACCGGGCGGCCGTCGAGCAGGAACGCCGCCGGCAGCAGCGGGAAGTTGCGCCGCTTGCCGTGCCGGTCCTCCAGCACCACGGCACCGGCCTCGAAGCCCACCACCGCTCCGCAGAACCCGGAGTCGGCGTCCTCCACCACGAGGTCCGGTTCGGCGTCCACCTCGGGGGTGACCTTCCGCCGTCGCCAGTCCCCCGCCAACACGTCCTCGCCGTATCGCCCCGCCATGTCGATCACGCTAACTCCCGCGCCATCACCCCGCCCCCCGACACACCGCCCCACCTCGTCCACCCGCCACCACCGCGGCGATCACACAGTGGATTCGAGGCGACCCAGGTCGCTGTCGACCGGTGCCGGCCAGACGGATTCCCCGCCTCCGCCGCGGCCGGTCACGGCCAGCAGGACGCCTGGCGTCCACCGGGGTTGGGCGCTGGCATTGCGCGCACGGTCGCTCCTGGGTGAGTTGGTGTTGGCCTGCCGTTCTGGCATGCTGCATATGTGGAACTTGGTTCCGCTAAAACATACGGAACGCGGTTCCGTTTTCCCAAGGCTTGTGACGGAGGCAACGGTGGCCAGCACCGGGACAGATCCCGCGCGCAAGCAGCGGGCGGATTCGCTGCGCAACCAGACGGCGCTCCTGGAGGCGGCCGCCGCCGCGTTCATCGCCTCCGGGGTCAACGCGCCGGTGCGCGACATCGCCGCCAGGGCCGGCGTCGGGGTCGGGACGATCTACCGCCACTTCCCGACCCGCGCCGACCTGATCGTCGCGGTGTACCGACACCAGGTCGAGGCCTGCGCCGAAGCCGGCCCCGTGCTCCTGGCGCAGAGCGCCACACCGCACGCCGCCCTGGCCAGTTGGATCCACCTCTTCGTCGACTTCCTGGTCACCAAGCACGGTCTGGCCGAGGCGATGCGGTCCGACGACGCCGCCTTCCAGACGCTGCACGCGTACTTCCTCGACCGGCTCGTCCCCGTCTGCGCCGACCTGCTCGCCGCCGCCAGCGCGGCGGGCGAGATCGTTCCCGACATGAACCCCCTGGTCCTGATGCAGGGCATCGGCAACCTCTGCATCGGCGCCGACAACCCCGCCTACGACGCGCGTCTCATGGTCGACGTGGTCATCGCCGGCCTACGGGTGCATTAGCGG
>NZ_JAGPXZ010000383.1:0-5769 GCF_018070305.1 Micromonospora sp. M51
ACACCTGGCCGGTCAACAAGGACCGCATCGCCGTCGACCCGGCCACCGGCGCGGTGACCGCCCGCAGCGACTTCGCCGACTGGCCCCTGCTGGCCAAACTCAGCGGCCTCGGCATCCAGGCCCACATGGGGATCCTCTTCGGCCTGGTCAACCAGATCCTGCTCGCCGCGCTCGCCCTCGGGCTGCTCTGCGTCATCTTCTGGGGTTACCGCATGTGGTGGCAGCGTCGACCCACCCGCGCCGACCGACGCGCCCTCGCCGGCACCCCGCCGGCGCGCGGCGGTGTACGCGGTCTGCCGCTCTGGGCGTTGCTGATCGGCGTACCGGTGACCGTGGCGATCGGCTGGGCGCTCCCGCTGTTCGGGATCACAGTGCTCGCCTTCCTCGTCATCGACGTGGTGGTGGGGGCGGTGTCCCGACGCCGACGACCTGCCGCGACTCCTGTCTCCCCGGCACCCGCGAGGCGCTGATCCACCGGTCCGGCCGTCCGTGACGCGACGGACGGCCGGACGCGAAGACGCTCAGATCACCACCTGTTTGGTGTTCGGCAGACTGTCCACGATCGACGTCGACACGTTGATCGTGTCGGCGATGATCTCGTGGGGCGTGTTGGCCATCCACTGCATCACCGAGATGTCCTCGAACCGGGGATGGCGGAACATCTCCAGGAACACCAGCGGCTCGTCACCGGTGTTCTCGATGTAGTGGCCGTAGGCGAAGGGCACGTACCCCACGTCGCCGGCCTGGAAGTCGAACGTCCGGGCGGCGGCCTGCGCGGCGAACACGCCCATCCGTGCGGTGCCGGAGATGTAGTACTGCCACTCGTCGGTGGTGGGATGCCAGTGCAGTTCGCGCATCCCCCCCGGCTCGACCTCCACCAGTGCCGCGGCGGTGGTCACGGAGGCGGCGAAGTTGGTCGAGTCGGTGATCCGGACGGTTCCGCCGCGGAAACGCTGCGGGGTCTGGGCGAGCATCCGGTGCTTGAAGCTTCGGGGGATGTCGCCGGTCGGGCTGACCACCCGGTCCTGTTGCAGTGGTGGTGGGACGTCGCCCTGGAAGATGTACTTCTCCCGCTCGGGCAGGTTCTCCATCTGTTCCGGCGTCCAGCCGAAGTTCTTGGCCAGCACGTGCCGGGGGGTGTGCGCGAAGAAGTCGCTGAGCAGGAACGTGTTGTTCTCCGAGAACGCGCCGTCGTCGAAGACCAGCAGGAACTGCGCGCCGTCCTGCAACGCCTGGATGTTGTGCGGCACACCCTGCGGAAAGAACCACAGGTCGCCCGCCTTCACGTCCTCGATGAAGTTGCGTCCCTCGTGGTCGACGGCGCTGATCCGGCAGCTTCCGCTGAGCATGTACGCCCACTCCGACTGCTGGTGCCAGTGGATCTCCCGGTACGCGCCCGGTTCGAGACCGAACTGGACGCCGGCCAACTGGGTGGCGATCGGGAGGTCGCGGCTGGTGACCTCCCGGGTCCAGCCGCCCTTCTCCACCCGGGTGTGCGCCTGTGAGAACGAGAACTTGAGGTTGGGCACCAACCGGCTGTCGGTGGTGGGCGGAACCACAAGGTCCGGGTTCTGCCGCTCAAGCGCGACGTTGCGGCCCGCGAAGGGCGGTGCGCCCTGGTCGCCGCGCCTCGGTTCGGGATCACTGTCAGCCATGATCGCTGTCTCCTCACTCGGGTTGGACCGGCTCGGGCGCGGGAACGGATCCGCCACGCAGCCGCAGCCGCGACGAGATCCCCAGCAGGGCACGCACTCCGGGCCGGCCGTGCTGGATCGCGATCGCGACCGGGATCGCCACCGCGATCGCCGTCAGCACCAGACGGGTCCACGCCGGAGCGTGACCACCCACCCCGGTGCCGGCATAGACGACGAACATCAGCAGCACGACCCGGAGCCGAGGCAGACCGGGAGGGTCGGTGAGCGGGGCCATGGTTCGATGATCGGCGCGGAACACCGACCGTCGCATCACGTGATCGCGCCATTACCGCACACCAGTTCCCGGACGGCACGTGCCATTCGACGCAATCCCGCCGGTTCGGCGATCCGGTCTCCCGTACGTGCCGGCGTGGCTAGGCTCGGTCGCAGGACGGCATTTCGACGCGCCGGGTAACAACCGGGGAGAACGCCATTGTCCGAATCATCCTTCAGCTCCGGAACGCTCTCGGCCGACGACATCACCACCGAGCAACGACGGCACCGGCTCTTCGAGGCCGCGGACCAGCTCCGGCTCGCCGGGCGTGGGACGGAGGCGCTCCACATCCTGGCGGCCGAGGTCGCGACGAGTCGCGGCGGCGAGCCGCACCGCACCCTGGTGCTCGGTCGGGTGGCGCGGACCGGCGCACTGGAACAGCCGACCATCGCCCTCACCGGCCTGCGGGAGGCACTGAACCTCCGGCTGGACGCCCGCAGCCGCGCCACGGTGCTCGCCCTGGTCGCCACGGTCGCGGCCCGCACGGGTCATCCGGACACCGACGCCCTGCTGCGCGACGCGGGCACCGCGCACGCCGCGTCGGGTGACCAGTCGTCCGCTCGCCATCTCGCCCTCGGCCGGGCCGCCCGCTCGCTCGCGCACGGTGACCTGCCGGGCGCCCAGGCCGTGCTGGCGGCCCTGGATCCGAACTCCTGGTCGGCCCGCGCCGACGCCCCGTCCATCCGGGCCGAACGGATCCTCGTCGCGCTCGGCCTGGGCCGGCACCCGGACGCCCGGGCCGCCGCCCGCCAGGCGCCGGATGACGGCGACGGGCCGCTCACCGGGCTGACCGCGCTGGACTGCCTGCGCATGGTGGCGGTGGGCGAGTTGCCCGAGGCGGCCGCGCTGGCCGTCACGACGCTCAGCTCCGGCTCGGCGGACCTCAGCAGAGAGGTGCGCGCCCTGCTGGTTGCGGTGATCGGTGAGGTCCGCTACCGCCGTGGCGAGCACGACGACGCCCGCGCCATCCTGCGCACCTGCCTCGCCGAGGACCGCTGGCCCGACCGGACGATGTGGAGCCCGGCGTTCTGCGTGGCGGCCCGCGACCCGGCCGTGAGCACGCCGGCGGGCCTGCTCACCAGGGTCGTCGCCGACCTGCACCGCTCGGTCCGGCCGCTGCTGCCGGTGCCGCACTTCGGTCCCCGGCTGGTACGCGCGGCGGTGGCCACCGGCGACACCCGAGCCGCCCGCCGGGTCACCGAACTGGTCGAGCTGGTGTCCACCCGTACGCCGGTGCCGCTGTGGCGCGCGCTGGCCGACCAGAGCCGGGGGTTGCGCGACGGCGACCCGGACGCGCTCCGGTCGGCGGTCGACCAACTGCGCACCACCGCCGCCCGGCCGGCGCTGGCCGACGCGCTGCTCGACCTGGCGAACAACCCTCGGCTGCGCCCCGGGGAGGCGCGCGACGCCGCGCACGAGGCTGCTGCCCTCTACGCCCGGATCGGCGCCCCCGGCGACCAGGCGATTGCCGACCGGCGCTGCGCCGACCTCAGCGGCACCCCGCGGCACCGGCCGTCGATCGACGAGCCGCCCGGTGGGGGCCTCGACGCGCTCACCCCCGCCGAGGAGCGGGTCGCCGAGATGCTCGCCGCCGGCGCCACGAAGAAGGAGGCGGCCAGGAGCCTCTTCGTCTCCTTCCACACCGTGGACACCCAGCTCCGGTCCATATATCACAAGCTGGGCATCAACAACCGGATGCAGCTGGTGCGGGCCTGGGAGAGGACCAGACGATAATCGGCTGGTGACAGCGCCAGCCGACCTGACCCCACTCGCCGAGGCCGTGGAGTGCGAATTCATGCACTCGTACGAGTCACAGGCACCCGCACCCACGTACACCGATCTCGGGATCGCCACCACCCGCATCGGCGGCGGTGTCGCCCTCGGCATGCGCAACGATCCGTCCGGCGGGTACTGGAGTAAGGCCCTGGGCTTCGGCACCACCGAGCCGTTCACCGTGCAGGTCCTGGATGACGTCCTCGACTTCTACCGGGAGCACGGCATCGGTCAGGCCGTCATCCAGCTCATTCCGTCGGTAGTGCCCGCCGGCTTCGAGGAGGTGGCCGCCGCGCGCGGGCTCACGCCGGGCAGCACCTGGATCAAGCTCGCCGCCCGGCCCGAGGACGTCACCGCCGGACGGACCCGCCTACGGGTCGGCCCGGTGCCCACCACCGAGGCGCGGCGCTGGGCCGATGTGCTGCTCACCGGGTTCGGCATGCCGACCGGTGGGCTCACCGACATGGTGGCCGCGACGGTCGGCCGGCCGGCGTGGCGACCCTGCGCGGCGTGGGACGGCGGTGAGCTGGTGGCGGGCGCCAACCTGTTCCTGCACGGCGAGGCCGCGGCGCTCAACGCCGCCGCGACGGCCTCCGGTCACCGCGGCCTCGGGGCGCAGTCGGCGCTGATCACCGCCCGCGCCCGGGCCGCCGTCGAGGCGGGATGCCGGTGGCTGTTCGCCGAGACCGGCAAGCCCGCTCCCGGTCAGCAGAACCCGTCGCTGAACAACCTGCGCCGGGCCGGGCTGGTGCCCCTCTACGAACGCCGCAACTGGGTGTGGCGAGCGGCGTCCTGAGCCCGCCCGGGGCCGTGGTGGGCAGCTGTGCGCCGGCCTCGGCCCCGAATCCGTCGTCGGTCAGGGCTCACTCGGGCGGTGTGGCCCCCGACTGTTCGCTGACCATGTACGCCGCGTACCAGTCGGGCCAGTTGTCGTCCCGCTCCCCGGTACGTTTCTCGTGCTCGTCGTGTGCGGCGGCCGCGCGCCGCATCGCGTCCGCCAGGTCGCTCACCGAGCCGAACGACGTCAGCCCGCCCTCGATGCGCCCGGGAAGCCTGGTCGTGATCTCCTGAATCAGCCAGGTGTTGCCGTCCGGGTCGCGCAGTGTGGCGCGCGAGAAGTAGCTGCGTCGCTGCGGGTCCGGCCCGTCGACCGGGCCGTCCGGGGTGACGTGGAAGACGTCGCCGACCTCGATGCCGGCGGCGACGAGGTCGGCGCGGGCCGCCTCGACGTCGGAAACGACCAAATACGCCACTGCCGAGCCGGGTGCCGCCGGGGTGAGCCCGGGGCCGAACTGCACGGAGCACGCGGAGCCGTGCGGCGTCAACTGCACGATGCCGGGCGGGGTCTGGTCGAGCCGCCACCCCAGCCGTTGGTAGAACGCCTTTGCCCGGTCCACGTCCGAGACCGGAATGACGAGCACCTCGAGCTTGATGTCGAGGCTCTCGATCCGCGCCGCCGTGCTCGCGTCGGCCTGGGCAACCTTCGGGCTCATCGCTGTCCCCTTCCTGATCAACACGCTACTGTCCGCGTTCCCGCCCGATGCGGGCTTTCCGGCATCAGCCCGGCGCCATCCGGGTGGCCCTGCGTACCCCCACCAGGGCGACCAGGGCGAGGAGGATGACGGCGACGGAGTACTCGTCGGCGGTCCGCGGCAGGCCGCCGGCGTAGACCACGAGGAAGCCGGCGATGACCGTGGGGAGACCGAAGCCGACGTAGCAGATGACGTAGAGCACGGACAGCACGCTGGCGCGTTGGTGCGCCTCCACCAGCGGCATGACGGTCTTGAGGCTGCCCTGGAAGCCGCTGCCGAAGCCGACTCCCCCGAGCGCGAGACCGACGAAGAAGCCCGGGACGGACTCCGCCATGATCGCTGCCAACGTGACGACCATGCCGAGGATGAGCGTGCTGATCCCGGTCAGGATCACCGTCCGGGCGGCGGCGTTGCGCTGGACCAGGACGGCGATCGACCCGAAGACGGCGAAGACGAAGAGGACCAGACCGCCGATCACGATCGACGTGTTCATCAG
>NZ_JAGPXZ010000384.1:0-5761 GCF_018070305.1 Micromonospora sp. M51
CAGGCGGCGTGCCGGGCGACCCGGGCGGCGGTCCGCTCGGCGATCAGCTCCAACTGGGTACGCAGCGGCAGCCGGTCCCCGCCGCGTACCGGCAGGCCGGCGGAGAGCCGCCGCTTCAGCCCGGCGATGCGCACCATGTAGAACTCGTCGAGGTTGCTGGCGAAGATGGCCAGGAACTTGGCCCGCTCCAGCAGCGGGGTGCGCTGGTCCTCGGCCAGGGTGAGCACCCGGGCGTTGAAGTCGAGCCAGGACAGCTCCCGGTTGAGGAACCGGTCCTCCGGCAGCGGCGGGGCCGGGGGCTCGTCGTCGTCCGCCAGCCGGGCGGCTGTCGATCCGACCGGTTGGACCGCACCGGCGGCCGGACCGTCCGCCTCGGTCTGCGGCACCGGGTCGATGACCTCGTCCAGGCCGGAGGAGGCGGCGCCGGGGTCGTCGGCGAGGGTGTCGGCGCGGGCGGCGCCGGCGCGTTCGGCGCGGGACGGACGGAAACGCCCATCGGCGCCGCGCGCGGTGGAGCCGTTGCGGAGGTTGGTGGCGGGCGGGCGGGCCGGTTGCTCGCGAGGGGTGCTCACCCGCTCATAATCACCCGATTACGGTAAACGCAAAATGAACTTGGGCCCGCCGGGTCAGATCATCGTCGGCAATGTCACCCGGACAACCTCGCCGTCGGGATCGGTGTCGATGCGAACCCGCTGCCCGAGGCGGAGAAGCCGCAGCCCGGAGGCGTCGAAGGCCCGCGCGGGGAAGCGCATCTCGGTGCCGTCGTCGAGCAGCAGCACACCGCTGCGCGTCGCCGCGTCGTAGCTGGCCACAGTGCCCTGCATGCTGGCACCGTACACCGGGGGGTCCGGCCGGTGGCGCGGCCCGGGCAGGGTCAGCCCACGGAGCGGGGCGGGGCAGGGCCAGCCCGCGGAGCGGGGCGGGGCAGGCTCAGCCGGTGGCGCGGGCCGGGCGGCCGGCGGCGGCCACCAGCGCGGCCGTGCGCGGCCCCAGCCCGAGTCGGTCGGCTTCGGCCAGGTCCGCGGCGGTGTCCACGTCCCGGCGCAGGCTGGGCCAGTCGCCGTCGAGCGGCAACGCCCCGCTCGCCGCGTGCGCGAGCGCCGAACCCACCCCGAAACGAGGGTCCAGCGGTACCCCCGGCGGAGCGGTGAGCAGCACCGTTCCCTCGCCGGGTGTGTCCGGCAGGAACCGGCGGACCGTGGGTCGGCTGTTCCGCGCCGCGAGCAGCGCGCCGGTCAGTTCGGTCGGGCGCAGCGCCGGCACGTCCGCGGTGATCCCGGCCACCCACCCGCGGGCCCCGGCCGCCCCGTGCCGCAACGCGGCGTTCAGGCCGGCGTTCGGCTCGTCCGGCAGCACCCGCGCGCCGGCCGCCCGTGCCGCCGCCGCCACCCGGGCGTCGTCGGTCACCACCAGGACCTCGGTGACCGCCGGGCAGGCCAGCACCGCGCGGAGCGTGTCGGCCGCGAGGGCCAGCGCCAACTCCTCGTGCGGTACGCCGGGCAGCGCGCCGCGCAGCCGACTCTTGGCCGCGGCCAGCGGCTTCACCGGCACCACCACTGCCCACCTCGGCTGACTCACGTCCGCAATCCTGCCAGCCGGACGACGGGACCCTCGCTGGCCGTACCGGGGGCGAGCAGGCATGATTTCCGCTGCGGGTGTCGCGGGCGGGATTTCGCGGCGGGGTTGCGGCGCGACGAGGAGGCACAGTGGCACGGCGGAGGCTGGGGTTCTGGCAACGGTTCGCCGTGGGGCTGGTGAAGCCGGTGATGATCGTCTGGACCCGGCGTACCTGGCGTGGTCAGGAGCATCTCCGCCGCGACGGCGGCATGATCATCGTGGCGAACCACATCTCCCACGCCGACCCGCTGGTCTCCGCGCACTTCATCTACGACTCCGGGCGCTGGCCGCAGTACCTGGGCAAGGCCAGCGTGTTCCGGGTGCCGGTGGTCGGCTGGATCCTGCACCGGTGCCGGCAGATCCCGGTCGAGCGGGGCAGCGTGGACGCCGTCCGCTCGCTGGACGCCCTGGTCGCCGCGCTCAACGAGGGCGGCGCGGTGGTGATCTACCCTGAGGGCACCACCACACGACAGCCGGAGCTCTGGCCGATGAAGGCCAAGACCGGTGCGGCCCGGCTGGCCCTGGCCACCGGCGCCCCGGTCGTACCGGTGGTGATGTGGGGGCCGGAACGGATCTTCGACCCGAGGACGACCCGCGTCAGCCTGCGCCCCCGGATCCCGGTGACCGTTGCCGCCGGGGAACCGATCGACCTGAGCCGGTGGGCGGACGCCCAGCCGACCCGGGCCACCCTCGAGGAGATGACGGACACCATCATGTTGCGGCTGCGGGACATGCTCGCCGAGATCCGTGGCGGTACCCCGCCGCCACTGTGGGAGCGACCGGCCCGGTCCACCGTCGGCCGTGAGCAGCGGGACGACGCGGCATGAGCGGTCACGTCGCGGTGCTCGGTGCGGGTTCCTGGGGCACCGCCTTCGCCAAGATCCTCGCTGACGCGGGGCGGGACGTGACGGTGTGGGCCCGCCGCGCGCCGGTCGCCGAGAGCATCCGGGCCGAGCGCCGCAATCCGGAGTACCTGCCCGGCCTGCTGCTGCCCGCCCGCGTCACCGCCACCACCGACGCCGCCGAGGCGATCACCGGAGCCGAGGTGGTGGTGCTGGCGGTGCCGTCGCAGACGCTGCGCGGCAACCTCGCCGAATGGGCCGGGCACCTGCACCCGGACTCCACCCTGGTGTCGCTGATGAAGGGCATCGAGTTGGGCACCACCAAGCGGATGAGCGAGGTCATCGTGGAGACCGCCGGGGTCGCCGCGGACCGGGTGGTCGTCGTGTCCGGCCCGAACCTGGCCCCGGAGATCGCCGTCGAGCAGCCCGCCGCGACAGTGGTCGCCGGGACGAACAGCGCCCGTGCCACGCTCGTCCAGTCGTCGATCCGGACGCCGTACCTGCGCCCCTACACCAACGACGACGTGATCGGCTGTGAGCTGGGCGGGGCGGTCAAGAACGTGATCGCCCTGTCGTACGGCATCGCCACCGCGATGGGCTTCGGCGACAACACCCGGGCCATGCTGATGACCCGTGGGCTGGCCGAGACGGCCCGGCTGGGCGTGGCGCTCGGCGCGGACCCGATCACCTTCGCCGGTCTCGCCGGCATGGGCGACCTGGTCGCGTCCTGCTCGTCCCCGCTGGCCCGCAACCGCACCTTCGGTGAGCACCTCGGCCGGGGGGAGACGCTGGAACAGGCCCAGGCCGCCACCCGGCAGACCGCCGAGGGTGTGAAGAGCTGCCTGGCGATCCGCGACCTGGCCCGGGCGCACGGCGTGGAGATGCCGATCACCGAGCACGTCGAGCGGATCTGCCACGAGGGGATGGACCCGCGCCTCGCCGTGGAGACCCTGATGAGCCGCACCGCCAAACCCGAGTCGTACGAGTGAGGAACCCGATGAGCGAGTGGGGAGACGGCACCCGGTGCGTCCGCGCGGGACTGCCCGAGCCGGCACCGGGGGATTCGTTCCTGCCCGGACCGGTCTTCGCCGCGCCGTACCACCTCGACCCGTTCCAGGGTCAGGGCACGTCGCCGAACGGCTACGGCCGCCCGGACAACCCGACCCGGCGGCTGCTGGAGGCGGCGGTGGGCGAGTTGGAGGGTGGTGACTGCCGGGTCTTCGCGACCGGTCAGGCGGCCATCACCGGCCTGCTGCTCACCCTGCTGCGGCCGGGGGACACCGTGGTGCTGCCCAGCGACGGATACTTCCCGGTCCGGGCGTTCGCCACCGATGTGCTGGAGTCCATCGGCGTCCGGGTGCTGTTCGTGCCGACCGTCGGGCCGTACCCGTCGTTCGAGGGCGTCCGGCTGGTGCTGGTGGAGACGCCGGCCAACCCGGGCCTCGACGTGGTCGACGTGGCCGCCCTCGCCGAGCGGGCGCACGCCGCCGGCGCGCTGCTCGCGGTGGACAACACCACGGCCACCCCGCTCGGTCAGCGCCCGCTGGACCTCGGCGCCGACCTGGTGGTCGCCTCCGGTACGAAGGCGCTCACCGGCCACTCCGACCTGCTGCTGGGCTATCTGGCCAGCCGATCCGCCGAGCTGATCGACGCGGTGACGACCTGGCGGACCACCACCGGGGCGGTACCGGGCGCGTTCGACGCCTGGCTGGCCCACCGGTCACTGGCCACTCTCGACCTGCGGCTGGCGCGGCAGAGCGCGAACGCCGCAGCGGTCGCCGACCTGCTCGCCGGCCGCTCGGACGTGACCGGCCTGCGGTGGCCGGGGCGGCCGGACGACCCCGCGTACCCGGTGGCCTCGGCGCAGATGCACCGGATACCGGGGGTGCTCTCGTTCGACCTGGGCGACGCCGACCGGGTGGGCCGATTCATCGAGGCCGCCCGGCTGGTGGCGGCGGCGACCTCCTTCGGTGGCCTGCACACCACGGCGGACCGGCGGGCGCAGTGGGGCGACGACACCGCTCCCGGCTTCGTCCGGCTCTCCTGTGGCGCGGAGGACACCGCGGACCTGGTGGCCGACATCGCCGCCGCGTTGGACGCGGCCGGGCTGGTCTGAGCTAGGGTGTCGACGGCCGCACCGGCGGCCCCGACCGGAGGAGGTGAGTCCGATCCGCGCACCGACAGGACCGGCCCTTCCTCCCGTGTTCCTGCCGCGATAGCGGCCACGGGAGCGCCGGCGAGCGTTTCCCGGAGGATTCCCATGGCACCACCGTTCCCCACCGACCGTCCTGCCCTCGTGCACCGGCTGCGCACCGCCGGCTGCGTGTACGCCGAGGACGAGGCAGACCTGCTGCTGGCCGCGGCGGACACCCCGGCGGCGCTGGCCGACCTGACCGCCCGCCGGGTGGCCGGCGAACCGTTGGAGTATCTGCTCGGCTGGGCGGAGTTCTGCGGCCTGCGGATCGCCGTCGACGAGGGCGTCTTCGTCCCGCGTGCCCGCACCGCCCTGCTGGTCGAGGCGGCGGCCGAGGTGACCGGTCCGGCGCCGGCCGTGATCGACCTCTGCTGCGGCTCCGGGGCCACCACTGTCGCGCTGGCGCACCGGCTCGCGCCGCGCTGGCTGGCCGCCGCCGACATCGACCCGGCGGCCGTGGCCTGTGCCCGCCGCAACGTCGTCGGGCTGAACGCCGAGGTGTACGAGGGCGACCTGTTCGATCCGCTGCCCCGGCGGTGGCGGGGCCGGCTCGACCTGGTGGTCGCCAACGCCCCGTACGTGCCGACGGACGCGGTGGCGCTGATGCCGCCGGAGGCACGACTGCACGAGGCCCCGGTGGCGCTCGACGGCGGCCCGGACGGGCTCTCCGTGCTGCGTCGGGTGGGCAGCGACGCGGCCGACTGGCTGGCCCCCGGCGGCCACCTGGTGGTCGAGGTCGGTACGACCCAGGTGGACGCCCTCTGCGAGTCATTCCAGAAAGCCGGCCTGAGCCCCACCGTCCACCAGGACGAGACCCGGGACGCCACCGCCCTAACGGCCCGCCGCCCCTGAGTCCCCACCCCCATACCCCGGCGATCTTGCAGTTTCGGTTGACGTTACGAGCCGAATGGACCTTATGTCGGGACAGTAAGTGCAAGATCGCGGGGAGGGCGGGGCGGGGCGTGGCGGGGGAGAGGGGTTGGCACTAGCCTCGGCTCACACTCATGACGGCGGGAGGCGGTTTCGGTGGGCAGCGCAGGGGTGCCGGTGGTCGTCGGGTTGGACAACGGCGGCACCAGCAACAACGCCACCGTGCTGACGGTGGACG
>NZ_JAGPXZ010000385.1:0-5748 GCF_018070305.1 Micromonospora sp. M51
GGCCGAGCAGTAGGACGCGTTCCTGACGAGTAGGCCGTCAGTCCCTGACCTGTCAGAGGTCCTCGCCGCTCAGGACGAGGCAGCCGAACATGTCCGTGAGGACGGCCCGCTGGTGGTCGGTCAACGGGTTCACGAAGACCGCAACGCCAACCCCGTGCTGCTGGCACGCATCGGCTACGTCGCGGGCCCTACCAGGGCTGAGCAACGTCCGCCGCGAGAACGGGTCGCCCATCTTGTCCGCGCCGCCGGATGAGACACCCCGCCGCTGCACGTACCGGCTCACGACCCGGCCACCACGGGCTTCCACCAAGCCGGCCAGCAGGTTGAGCTTGCTTTCGAACTCCTTGTCCTTCGCCGAGAACAGGCCCACCAGCGCCACGTCGGCGCCTGCCAGCACAGCTTTCAACGCCCCGTCTCGATGTCTGCTCGCCGGTTCGCCGGCTGTCAGCGTCGCCGGGCGCGCAGCACGCCGGTCAGCATGGGCACTGTGAACTCACCGTTGGCGGTCTCCGGTCGACTCCCGAGGAAGGCGCGGACCCGGTCGAGTGTGGCCGCTCGTTCCGCGTCCGGCATCACCAGCATCCCGGCCCGCGTCGCGAGCGTCGCGACGAGCGAGTCGGCGGTACGCCGCTGACCGTGCGGGAACTCGACCTGCTCCGCCGACCCGAACCGGGCGATCAGGCCGGTGCGCGCAACGACCATGTCCGCCGTCGCCGCGCGCCAACTACTCAACGTGTCACGCGGGCCGATGGCGGCACTCCCGCTGACGCGTTCGAGCCCGGCAACCCAGTCGATCCGGTCGTCCATGATGTTCCACAGACCGGCCAGGACACCGCCCGGTGCGAGGACTCTGGCGATTTCCGCCCCGGCGACGGTCATGTCGAACCAGTGCAGGGCGTTGCCGGCCAGCACGGCGTCGACGGACGCGTCCGGCAACGGGATCGCCTCCGCGCTACCCGGCAGGGCACGGACGGCCGGCAGCGCACGGCGTAGCTCGGCAAGCATCGCCGGGTCGGGCTCGACCGCCACGACGTCCGCGCCCACCGCGACCAGCGTCGCGGACAGCTTGCCGGTGCCGGCGCCCAGGTCGAGCACACGTAGGCCGGGCGCGGGCTCCAGCGCCCACCGCACCGCGGCCTGCGCGTAGTCCGGGCGGTGCTCGGCGTACGCGGCAGCGGCCGCGCCGAACGACGATCGCAGCAGCTGTTCAGCCATGTGGTCAACCTACCGCCGCTCGTGGGCATCGACTGCCCCGTGGCCGGCGTGCAGACCCTGCGGAGCCGGTGGGGCGTCCGCCCAGCCCGTCTACGTGCTCGGCATCCCGGTCAGGTTGGTCATGATCCACTCGCCTTCCTGAATACCGTGCTATCGAGGTCGGGGGGACACCGCGACGTCAATGAAGCCGAGTCGATCATGCATGTCAGACGTTGAAGCGGAACTCCACCACGTCGCCATCCTGCATGACGTACTCCTTGCCCTCGATGCGGACCTTGCCCGCCGCCTTGGCCGCCGCCATCGAACCGTGCTCGACCAGGTCCTGGTACGAGACCACCTCGGCCTTGATGAAGCCGCGCTGGAAGTCGCTGTGGATGACGCCCGCGGCCTCCGGCGCGGTGGCGCCGATCGGGACGGTCCAGGCGCGCGCTTCCTTCGGGCCGGCCGTGAGGTACGTCTGGAGGCCGAGGGTGCGGAAGCCCACCCGGACCAGCTGGTTGAGGCCGGGCTCGTTCTGCCCGATCGACTCCAGCAGTTCGCGGGCCTCCTCCTCGGGCAGGTCCACCAGCTCGGACTCGATCTTGGCGTCCATGAAGATGGCCTCGGCGGGGGCGACGAGGGCGCGCAGCTCGTCGAGGAACGTCTCGTTGGCCAACTCGGCCTCGTCGACGTTGAAGACGTACAGGAAGGGCTTGGTGGTGAGCAGGTGCAGCTCGCGCAGGTGCTCCAGCTCGATCTTGGCGGCGGCGGCCCCGGAGTACAGGGTGGTGCCACCGTCGAGCACCTCGATCGCGGCCTTCGCGGCGGCGACGGCGGCGGCCCGGTCCTTGCGGAGCTTGGCTTCCTTCTCCAACCGGGGCAGCGCCTTGTCCAGGGTCTGCAGGTCGGCGAGGATCAGCTCGGTGTTGATCGTCTCGATGTCGTCGGCCGGGGAGACCTTGCCGTCGACGTGCACCACGTTCGGGTCGGAGAAGGCCCGGACGACCTGGCAGATCGCCGAGGCGTCCCGGATGTTGGCCAGGAAGGCGTTGCCCCGGCCCTGCCCCTTCGACGCGCCACGGACCAGGCCGGCGATGTCGACGAACGACACCGGCGCCGGCAGCACCTTCTGCGAGGAGAAGATCTCGGCCAGCTTGCCCAGCCGCTCGTCGGGGAGCCCGACCACGCCGACGTTGGGCTCGATGGTGGCGAACGGGTAGTTCGCCGCCAGCACGTCGTTCTTGGTCAACGCGTTGAAAAGCGTGCTCTTGCCGACGTTGGGCAGGCCGACGATGCCGATGGTGAGACTCACGACGGGCCAGCTTACGCCGGTCCCGGCCGGGCCGGTCCAGGCGGCTCCGATTCGGCGGTCGGCAGGTGGTCGATCGTCGGGCCTGCCGGGCCCCTGTCGCGTTGCTACCCTGCCGGTTCGATCTTCCCCTGTTGGAGGTGAGATGACCTCGACGTTGCCCGAGCTGTACATCGCCGTCGATGTGGAGGCCGACGGGCCGATCCCCGGGCCGTACAGCATGATCTCGTTGGGCATGGCCGTGGCCGGCCGCCCGGACCTGACCTTCTACACCGAGCTGCGTCCCATCTCCGACGAGTTCGTCCCGGCGGCGCTGGCCGTCTCCGGCCTGGACCGGGACCGTCTGCTGCGGGAGGCGCCCACCGCGCAGGAGGCGATGTCCGCCGCCGCGGCCTGGGTCAACGGGCTGCGGCGGGTCGGCCGTCCGGTCTTCCTGGCCGCCCCGGCCGTCTGGGACGGCATGTTCGTGCACTGGTACTTCGTCCGCTTCGTCGGGCACAGCCCGTTCGGCGCGACCGGCTCCGGCGTCGATCTGCGCAGCTACTGGATGGGGTTGACCGGCAGCGAATGGGTCCGGACCCGCAAAGGCACGATCAAGCACGAGCTGGGCCTGCACGACGTGCCGCACACGCACCACGCCGGTGAGGACGCCGCCGAGCTGGCCCAGGTCTTCGACGCGGTGCTCCGCCGCCGACAGCCCGCCGAAGAGGCGTCACCCCCGGCCGAGCAGGCGTGACGCCCTGACCGACCGAGCAGGCGTAACGCTCAGCGAGGCGTGACGCTCAGCCGAGCAGGCGAGGGGCGATGACCGCCTCCCGGACGCTGCCGTCCACGCCCCGGCTGACCTCGTACGCCGAGACGCCCTCGCGGTCCGCGATTGCCTCGACCAGCCGGGTGCCCCGGTAGATCAGGCCGACGCCGTCGTCGGTGCAGTGACTCGTGGGGAGCGTGCCGTCGCCGACCAGCTCGTGCATGAGCGGGCGGCGCTGGCCCTCACTGTCGTAGTGCACCCCGTTGCCGTACGGCAGCCAGGCCAGGCCGTCGGTGAAGCCCCGCAGCCGCGGCCCGAAACTGTCGGTGGCACCGCCGACGTGCCAGCAGATCGAGCCGGCGGAGACACCGGCCAGCACCACGCCGGCCTGCCAGCACTCGTGCAGGATCTCGTCGAGCCCGTGCACCCGCCACACGGCGAGCAGGTTGGCGACGCTGCCGCCACCGACCCAGATCACGTCCTGGGCGAGCAGGTGGGCGCGGACGTCCTCGACGTTCGGCATCGGGAACAGCGCGAGGTGGGACGGCTCGAACCGGGTGCCGGCGAACGCGCCGTAGACGCCGGTCAGCGAGGTGGGCTGGTCGCCGACGGCCTGCCCGAGGTAGCAGATTCGCGGCCGCGAACCGGCCTCAGCCAGCTCGGCCGCCAGCTCGAAGACCGGGCCGGGACGCAGGTCGTAGGGCCCACGGTCGCCCCGGAGGAAGCCCATGCTGGTGGCGATGATGGTCGGTTCGCTGGCGGGCATCGGGGCGTCCTTCCGTTGCGGGCGATGCGGCGTCCATCCTGCCGCAGCCGGCCTCCCGCCCGTTGCGTTCCGGCGCGGGGCCCGACCTCCACCCGTGGCGATCATGGTGGTGGCGGGGTGTCCGACAGTCGCAACCCCCGCCAACCTCCATGATCAACCAGACTGGTCGGGACGCCGTTGCCGGGGCACCTCGACATCCGGCCACAGCCCCAGGGTGGGACGGTCGGCCGGCGGCAGTTGCCCGGCGGCGGCCCGGGGCAGGGTGAACCGGTCGGCGGCGGCCGGTCCGGCCGAACCCGACTCGCGCAGCATCCACCGCACCTCGTCGGCCGTCCAGCCCAGCCCCGGCCGCGCGGCGAGCTCACGGATCAACCGCCGACCAACAGTCGTGTCGTCGTCGTAGAAACGCATGCACCAGTGGTGCGTCCACATCCCGAGCGCCCGCAGGCCGGCGTCGTCCAGCGAGCCCACCAACCGGCCGCAGGCGGTGTCGGGGAAGCGCTGCTCGGGATCCCCCGTCCGGTCCCGTTCGATGGCGCCGACGGCGGCCGGCGCGACGGCCCGCATCCGGCGGTAGAAGGACTGCGCCACCGCGCGGGGCAGCGGGGGGAACGCACCCGGTGTCGACGCCGTCGTCCAACCCGCCACGCTCGTCATTCGCCGCACCCCTTCTTCAGTTGGTGGCCGGACGCTACCCGGCACGACCGACACTTTCGGGCCGAAAAACCCCACCGATCGTGGATAGCGACGATGACCTGGGACGTCTGTATCTGTGACAACGAAACGGGGGTGGTGGGTGGACGAGGACGAGCGCGCGCGGCTGGCCGAGTTCGTCGGCAGCCGGACTCCGGCGCTGATGCGGGTCGCGTACCTGTTGACGGGGGACCGCAACGCCGCCGAGGACCTGTTCCAGTCGGCGTTGGCGCGGGCCATCCCCAAGTGGGACAGCATTCGACACGCCGATCCGGAGGGCTATCTGCGGGTGGTGATGTACCGCGAGCAGATCAGCTGGTGGCGGCGGTTTCGACGGCGGCGGGAGACCCCGCTCAACCCGGCGGACGAACCGGTCGGCGGTGACCCCAGCGGCGGCTCCGACGTGCGGTTGGCGATGCGTGCCGCGCTGCGTCACCTGCCACCGACGCAGCGGGCGGTGGTGGTCCTGCGCTACTACGAGGACCTGCCCGAAGCCCGGGTGGCCGAGTTGCTCGGCTGCTCGGTGGGCACCGTGCGCAGCCGTACCCATCGAGCGGTGCAGCGACTGCGGGAACTGCTGCCGGACGTCGACATGCTGGAGGTACGGCGATGACGGACCCCTTCGAGCACCTCATCCGCTCCACCCTCACCGACCTGGCCGAGGAGGCACCGATCGTGCATGACCAGTTGAGCCGAGCGGAACGGCGGGTGCGCAACCGACGCCGCGCCACGGTGACGGTAGGGGCGGTGAGCACCCTGGCGGCGATCCTGATCGCCACTCCGCTCGCAGTGGCCGCGACCGGCTCGGACGAACCGCCCCCGGCCGTGCCCAGCCCGGCCGGCCCGGCGGCCGTACCCAGCCCGTCGGCACCCATCCCGTCCGCGCCCACCGCGGTGCCGACGGTCGAGCCCAGCCCCGGTGGCGGACTGGCCAGCCCGGTGGGTCCGCCCGGCGTCCCCGGCCGGCCGACTGTGTCGCCGACCCCGTTGACTCCGCCGGGCGTGCCGGGCGTGCCGGGCAAGCCGGGCGGACCG
>NZ_JAGPXZ010000386.1:0-5734 GCF_018070305.1 Micromonospora sp. M51
GGATGGCGGGCGGGGGCGCGGGATGGCGGGTGGGGGGCGCGGGATGGCGGGTGGGGGCGTGGGTTGACCTCGGGGATTTGTGAACGTTAACATCGATGATGCACGATGGAAACGTGCTGTTCTCGGGGAGGCTCTGATGCGGGTGGTCCTGGTTCCTCTGGCGTTCCGCCGCGTCGCGGCCCTGCTGGTCGTGCTTCTCGTTGCCGCCGGAGTGGTCGCCGCCGACCCACCCGAGCGGGCGGTCGCGTGGGACAACGGGGTGGCCGACACCCCGCCGATGGGGTGGAACAGCTACGACTCGTTCAACTGGAGCGTCACCGAGGCTGACGTCAGGGCCAACGCCGACTACATGGCCACCAACCTGCGGCAGTTCGGCTGGGAGTACGTGGTGATCGACTGGGCCTGGTACTACCCCGGTCGGCACAACAACAGCCCCAACCAGGACGCGAACCTGCAACCCCGACTCCGGATGGACGCCAACGGGCGGCTGCTGCCGGACACCACCCGGTTCCCCTCCGCCGCCGGTGACAACGGGTTCAAACCGCTGGCCGACTACGTCCACCAGAAGGGGCTGAAGTTCGGCGTCCACCTGATGCGTGGCATTCCCCGCCAGGCGGTTGCCGACAATGTTCCGGTCCTCGGCACCACCTGCCGCGCCAACCAGGTCAACAACAGCACCACCGCGGCCTGGCTCAACCTGATGTGGGGCCTGAACATGGCCAACCAGTGCGCGCAGACCTACCTCGACTCGATGTTCCAGCTGCTGGCCTCCTGGGGCGTCGACTACGTGAAGGTGGACGACATCGCCGCCCCGACCTACCGGCAGTCGGAGGTCGAGGGGTACCGCCTGGCCATCCAGCGCAGCGGCCGGCCGATGGTGCTGAGCCTGTCACCCGGCCCGACCTCGCTGGCCAGCGGCGCACACGTCCAGGCCAACGCGCACATGTGGCGGATCGTCAACGACCTGTGGGACAACTGGTCGTCGGTGGACGCGCTCTTCGACCAACTGCGCAACTGGACCCCGTACCGCGCCACCGGCGCCTGGCCCGACGCCGACATGATCCCGATCGGTCGACTCGCCAAGTACGGGCCGGTCGGGTCGCCGCGGTACTCCAACCTGACCTCCGACGAGCAGCGCACCCTGATGTCACTGTGGGCGATCAACCGGGCGCCGCTGATGTGGGGCGGCAACCTGGTCGAGAACCGCGCCGCGGAGCTGGCGTTGATGACCAACGCCGCGGTGCTCGGAGTCAACCAGAACAGCACTAACAACCGTCAGCTCTACGGCGGCACCCGGCAGGTGTGGACCGCCGACGTGCCGGGCAGCAACCATCGGTACGTCGCCCTGTTCAACCGGGACAGCAGCGCGGCGCAGGTGTCGGTGAACCTCGCCGACCTCGGGATCGGGTCGGCCGCCGTGACCGACCTGTGGTCCGGCGCGGCCCTCGGCACGATGACCGGCACCCTCACCCGGTCGATCCCGGCCCACGGTGCCGGGCTGTACCGGTTGGCCCCGGAGACCACGGTGCCGGTACCCACCGCGTACACCGTCACCGCGCGGCACAGCGGCAAGCTACTGGACGTGTACAACAACGCCACCACCGACGGTGCCGAGTTGGTGCAGTGGGCCGCGAACGGTCAACCCAACCAGCGGTGGCGGTTCCAGGATGCGGGTGGGGGTTACCAGACGGTGGTCAGTGTGCACAGCGGCAAGTGCCTCGACGTGTACGGCGGCGCGACCGCGACCGCGGACGGGGTCCGCGTGATCCAGTGGAGCTGCAACGGCGGCACCAACCAGCAGTGGCGCGTACAGGATGTCGGCTCGGGGTACGTGCAGCTCGTCGCCCGGCACAGCGGCAAGTGCCTGGAGGTGCTCAACGCCGCCACCACCGACGGTGCCCGCCTCGCCCAGTGGACCTGCGGCACCGGCACCCACCAGCGGTGGCGCCGTACGTCGGTGTAGGCGGTCAGGCCGTGCCGGTCAGTTCGAGGTAGCCACGGTGGGCGGCGACCAGGGCGGGGCGGGCGCCGAACGGGGCCTCGGCGGCCACCCGCTCCGGCGGGGCGCTGCCGGTGTGCGCGGCCCGGATCAGCCAGGCCAGCTTCGCCAGCTCCGCGTGCTGGGCCCGGACGAAGTCGACGTCCACCGGGTCGCCGTGGCCCGGGACCACCACGGTGCGCGCGGTGGTCAGCCGCAGCAGGTCCGCGACCGCGTCCGGCCACTGCAGGGGGTACGAGTCCTCGAAGGCGGGCGGGCCGCTCTGCTCCACCAGGTCCCCGGCGACCAGCACGTCGGCGTCCGGCACGTGCACCACCAGGTCGGCCTCGGTGTGCCCCCGCCCCGGGTGTCGCAGCAGCACCCGTCGACCGCCCAGGTCGAGGACCGTCTCGACGTGCACGGTGTGCGTCGGGGCGAGCAGCGGGGTGTCGGCCAGCTCCGCGGCGAGCGTCGGATGCTGCGTGCGCAACTCCTCGTACGCCTCCCGGCGCAGCCGCTCCGGCTCCTCGCGCAGGGCGGCGGCGGCCAGCTCGTGCGCGTACACCGGGCGGGGTGGGTCGCCGGCCAGTACCGCGTTGCCGAAGCAGTGGTCGTAGTGGTGATGGGTGTTGACCAGCGTCAACGGACGGTCAGTGATCGCCCGGACGGCCCCGGCCAGCTCGGTGGCCTGGGCGGCCGACGAGAGCGTGTCGACCACCAGCGCCTCGTCGTCGCCGACGACCAGTGTGACGTTGACCCGCAGCAGCGGCTCAGCCAGCACGTACACCCGGTCGGCGACCTCGGCGAAGCCGGCGTTCACGACGCCCGCCCGGCGCGCTCGACGAAACGTGCCCGGTCGACGAGGATCCGTTCCACCCGACCCCGGGCCACCGTCTGGTCCCCGTCGCTGACCGTGACCTCGAACGACAACCGGCGGCCGTCGACGGCCGCCAGCAGCGCCTGCGCACGGACCGTCCGGCCGACCACCGTCGGCGCCAGGTGCTCCAACTCGACCCGGGTGCCCACCGTCGTCGAACCGGGCGGCATCCCGGTCGCCGTCGCCGCGACGGTGGCCGCCTCGGCCAGCGCCAGCACCCGGGGAGTGCCCAGCACCGGTACGTCCCCGGAACCGACCGCCTGGGCGGTGTCCGCGTCGGTGACCGTCAACTCGACCTGGGCGGTCAGACCCGGCGCGAGGGCCGGCTCAGGCTGCTCCTGCATGGGGTCAGCCTAGGTGCTCACCGGGCCCGCCGAGCAAGCGGCCGGGGATCCGGAACCGCCCGCCTGCCCACCTGTGCACGACCACGCCAGGTGGTCCCCGTCGGTCGATGCCGGCCCCGTCGTTAACCTTGACCCCGATGGCCGTCGTGACTGACCCCCAGCCCCCCGCCCGGACCGACCCGCCCGCGTCCCCGGACGGGGGTCGTCGGCGCATCGTCGCCATGACCGTCTGGGCGGTCGCCTTCGTCGCCGCGTGGCTGGCCATCGGCCTGCCCACCGACCCGGCGTACGCCTTCGTCTGGATCTGGGCCGCGACCATCGCCTGGAACAGCGAACGGCCCTGGCGCAGTCACCTGCGCTTCGCCCGGGACTGGGTGCCGGTGGTGCTGCTGTTCGTGGTGTACAACCTCTCACGCGGGTTCGCCGACAACGGGGCGACGCCGCACGCGATGGAGCTGATCGTCGCCGACCGGTTCATGTTCGGCTGGGCCACCGGCGGTGAGGTGCCCACCGTCTGGTTGCAGCAGCACCTCTACCACCCGCAGGTGCACTGGTGGGACGTCGCGGCGAGCTGGGTGTACTTCTCCCACTTCGTGGTGGCGCTGGCCGCCGCCGCGGTGCTCTGGATACGCGACCGGCACCGCTGGGCGGCGTACATGCGGCGCTGGGGTTTCCTCTGCGCGGCCGGCCTGGTCACCTACTTCGTCTACCCGGCCGCCCCGCCCTGGTGGGCGGCGCAGAACGGCCTGCTCACCGAGGTCGCCCGGATCTCGACCCGAGGTTGGAAGGCGTTCGGCATGCACGGCGCCGGCAACGTCCTCAACGCCGGCCAGATCGCCTCCAACCCGGTAGCCGCGATGCCCTCGCTGCACACCGCGTGGGCGCTGTTCGTGGTGCTGTTCTTCCTGACCGCCACCCGTCGTCGCTGGTGGCCGCTGCTGCTCGCGTACCCGCTGGCGATGACCTTCACCCTGGTCTACTCGGGTGAGCACTATGTGATCGACGTGCTGGTCGGCTGGGCGTACGTGGGGATGACCTTCCTGGTGGTCGGTCTGGCGGAGCGCGGCTGGGCGGCGTGGCGCACCCGCCACCCGAGCGCCAAGTCGGACCAGGCCAAGGAACCCCCACCGACCCCGACCAACCAGCCGGAACCCCCCACCCCCCGCGAACCAGACCCCACCCCCCCCACCCGGCTTCCGGGCCGGTTGATCATGAAGTTGTTGCCCTCCAGCACGGCCTGTCGGGCAATAACCTCATGATCAACGAGGTGAGGGGTGGGGGTGGGTGCGGGCTTGGTGGGCTCTGGTGGTCAGGTCGGCGGCCAGGGCCCAGGCCTCGGCCAGGTCGCGGTCCTGTGCGGTGGCACCGGAGCCGCCAGCGGTGTCCGCGTGGACGGAGGCCAGGCCCAGACGGCGTTGGATCGGCCCCTGGACCACCCGCACGCTCTGGATCCGGGCGTACGGCACGATCACCAGTTGTCGGGTGAGCAGCCCGGACCGGGTGGCGAACACCCGCTCGAACAGGCCCGCGCCGAACGCGGTACGGCCCAGCGGGTGCAGCCAACGGGTTCGCGGTGGTGGTGGGCTCAACGGGAGCGCGTCGAGGCGTACCCCGGGAAGCACCTCGGCGACGATCATCGTCGCCGTCCGCAGGTCGCCGACCGGCAGCAGCCGGTCGGGCCGGTTGCGGTCGTCGGCCTCCGCGACGGAGTAACCGGCCACCTCCAGCCGCAGCCGCAGCCAGCCCTTCACCCGCCACAGCAGCGGCCAGGTGGCCCGCACGGTCTGCACCCGCTCCAGCGGCACGGTCTGCGCGCGCGTCTCCAGCAGGCCGTTGTGCACCCGCAGCGTGCCGCGGTCGCGGGCCAGCCGGAAGTTCCAGTCGTCGAGCACCCGGCGGATCGGTTGCAGCAGGACACCCGCCATCGCGGTCAGGGTGCTCGCCACCGCGACGAACGACCATGAGCCGGCGGTGAGGAACTGCACCACGACGAACGCCACACCGAACGGGAGCAGGAACGCCTGCGGGGTGAGCAGTTGGCTGATCAGCAGGTTCTGGTTGCGTACCGCGTGCAGTGGCCGGCCCGGCGCGGCCGGCGGCGGCGCCGGCGCACCCGGGGTGACCGGGGTCGCCGCGTCGCCGGGCGTGGGCGGCTGCGCCACCCGCCCGGCCAGCGCCAGCAGGCGCTCGCGCAGCACTGTCGCGTCGGCCACCCCGAGGTACGCCAGTGGCGCCTCGGTCTTGCCGCCGCCGACCACCTCCAGACGCAGCTCGGCCAGGCCGGTGAGCTGCGCGAGCAGGGGCCGGACCACCTCCACGGCCTGCAACCGTTCCAACGGGATGGCCCGGGTACGCCGCCAGAGCAGCCCTTCGTACACCCGAAGCTCCCGGCCCACGACGTGGTAGCCGGTGTTGTACCAGCTGATCACCGACAGCACCGTCGCGCCGAGCGCCAGCACCGCCACCGTGACGGCGAACCAGCCGAAGCCCACCCGGGACAGCGTCGACCAGGACAACCCGGCGATCACCCAGACC